>CAILBQ010000651.1 GCA_903832475.1 uncultured Acidobacteriota bacterium
CGCGGCCAATCGCGTCCTTGGCGTGGGCCATTTTGGCCGAACGCTCCATGAAGCTCTTTTCCATTGAGCCCGAGGGAGCCACCATCGCTCCACCGGGCGTGCGGATGATCAGCCCGGTATCTGCCAGCTTCTCGAGAACACGCCGGATGGTCATTTCTGAAACCGCATGCGCCTGCGCCATCTCGGCGATGGTCGCCGATCCCTTTTCCTTGACGTAAAGAAGCACCTGGTCCTTGCGCTCTGCAGGATTGCGCACTTGCGTATCGTTATTCTTTGACATGATCATTGTGATTATTGAACAAAAACATGCTGTCGCAGTTTTGTCAATTCCTTTTTTGCTCCCTTCGCAGAAAATCCCTGGGCAAGCAATTCTCTTTCCTCACTTGGGTTGTTCTTGCTCGATTGACACAACTTGGTTTGTATGATGATGTTATTTACACACTCCGCTCTGTCCATTTTTCTCACGTGTGGAGATCGTCTATAACACGATTTTCGGACTTCACGCAGGAAGCTGCAGTCGCACAAATGAGTTCGTCTTCCCAACCCGCCAAGCCATCCCTGTTGATCCTGGGCGCACGTGGCTTCCTTGGACGGTCCGTTGCCACTGCGGCTGCGGCCCGCTTCAACGTACTTCGGGCCGACCGTACGGCGGGGGAGCGCAGCACCGATATCGTTGTGGATATCACGGATGCTAACGTCGTCGAGCAGACGATTCGTGAGATACAACCGAAGGCAGTGGTCCTTCTCGCCGCCATCTCTGACATCGATCTCTGCGAGCGCCAGCCAGAGCGTGCCGCCGCCGTCAATGTGCAGGGTGTTGCTCACGTCGCTCGAGCCTGTGCGGCCACTGGAACGAGGCTTCTTTTCACCTCGTCCGGAGCGGTCTTCGATGGAAAGAAAATCGGCTACTGCGAAGAGGATCCAGTTAGCCCGTTGAGTGTCTATGGCCGCTCCAAGGCCGATGCAGAAAATGTCGTCCTCGAGACCCTGCCTGACGCAATCGTTCTGCGCGTATCTCTGGTCCTCGGGCGAACCGGCCTGACCACGACAAACTCCGTTGTAGACACTCTTGTCCGTCGATGGCAGGCTGGAGAAATCGTGCGCGCTTCTACCCTCGAATGCCGCAACCCGATAGACGCTGCGACGCTCGCTACATGGATCATCGAACTGCTCCCCAATCCTGAGGCACGAGGGCTCATTCACACTGGATCGACCCATGCATGGACGCGTTATCAGATTGCGACGGCGTTAGCCACTCGGCTGGGTGTGCCCGAGGTGCAGCTTCTCCCAGAAGAAACGACATCGCCGGCGAGAGCTCTGCGCGGTGTCCATCAACTGCTGCTGACCGATAAGATTGCACGCCTTTGCACCACACAACCCCCCACCATCGAAGAGGTCGTAGAGAGGAGCCTTCGTGAACCTGCCGAAAGCCATCAATGAGCTCGAATTCAGCCACGGATCAATTTACGGGGAAGAAGAGCGCGAGGCTGTCCTGGAGGTCATGAACGCCTCAGCACCATCTTGTGGGCCCAGAGTGAAGGCGTTTGAAGAAGCCTTCGCCGCTTATTGCGGCACAAGCTACGGACTCGCCGTGACTTCGGCTACAGCAGGACTTGAGTTGGCCATGATCGCTAGCGGCATCGGCCCTGGCGACGAAGTCATTACCACGCCTGTCAGTTGGATCTCGACAGCCAACGTCATCACTTCCCTGGGCGCCAAAGCCGTATTTGCAGATATCGATCCCGATACCCTGAATATCGATCCCGACTGCATTGCCGCAAAGATCACGGAACGAACCAAATTGATCCTGCCCGTCCACCTGTACGGGCAATGCTGCCAGATGGATGAAATCAATGCCCTTGCGGCTAAGCACAATTTATTGGTTGTTGAGGATGCCGCGCATGCCGCCGGAGCTGCATACAAAGACCGAAAGGCGGGCTCCCTCGGGGATATCGGCGTCTTCAGCTTTCATCAGCAAAAGAACATGGTCACCCTCGGTGAAGGGGGGATGATTACGACCAGCAATCTGGCCCTCTACGAACGCATGCTTTCATACCGCTCGCTGTGCTGCCGCACCTACGATCCAAAAGGTAAATACCTGCCTATCGATGAGAGCAAGCATCCCATGGGCAAGCGCTATTGGTATCTCGAGTTTGACGGCATCGGCTTTAACTTTCGGATGACGGATATTCAGGCCGCAGTTGGTTTGGTCCAGTTGAAGCGACTGGAGACACTGAACGCCCGGCGTCGCGAGATAGCGCATCGCTACAGCGAGGCGCTCAGCAAGATACCCGGCCTCGGCCTCCTCCGGCAAACCCCGGATACCACGCATTCGTTTCATGTATTTGCAGTGCTGGTGCAACCAGACTTCCCCGTAGACAAGGAAGAATTTATGTGGGAGCTTTACACGAAAAAAGGAATCAAGGTCTGGTCCCATTACATGCCAATCCATCTGACGGAGGTGTACCGCAACCTCGGACATTTTGACGGAGAATGCCCTATTGCGGAAGGCAGGTTCGAGCAGTACGTCAGCCTTCCGATTCATCCACGCATGACGGATGCTGCTGTCGATTACGTTATCGAAAGCATCCGGGAGCTGCGCCTTCGCGGTGCGACCACGTGACCGCCTTCGTAACCACCGTGAGAGGTCTGCGAGGTGCGCAAAAGCTCTTTACCGATGCCGCACCAATCTACATCAGTCGCGCACCCGGGCGCCTCGACGTGATGGGTGGCAACGTAGATTACACAGGAGGCCTCGTCTGCGAAGCCACCATCCGCGAAGCAACGTGGGCTGCTGCGCAGAGGCGTACGGATCAGACCATCCTTGTGGTGAATCCCCAGGTGGATGCGTTGGGATGGGCGCAGCGCGTCGAGACTGCTAATTCTCAACTGAGCGATGCGGCAAAGACTCGAAAGTTCGTCAACAGCGACCCCAGGATGCGTTGGACGGCCTATGTTCTCGGCGTCTTCCATCTGCTCCAGAATCTCTGGCCTGAACAAACAACAAGTGGCATGACCATCTATCTTGAATCGGACGTTCCTTTGAACAAAGGAGTCAGTTCATCCGCAGCCGTGGAAGTAGCGACCATGAAAGCTGCTGCCGCGGCTTACGGCATTCCGCTGCGTGGCATCGAATTGGCCGAAGCCTGCCAGTGGGTCGAGAATGTTATTGCCGAATCGGCATGCGGCATCATGGATCAGGCCACTTCCGTTCTGGGCACAGAAGGCAATCTTCTTCCGCTTCTCTGCCAGCCTTGTCACCTTGAGGATCCGGTTGGACTTCCCGAAGAACTCGCACTTTGGGCTATCGATTCGGGGGTGAAGCACGCCGTCACCGGCATAGAGTACGAGGCAGCTCGCGCTGCTGCGTTCGTTGGTTACCGCATGATCTGCGAAGCCGAATCCCTCTCGATCACTTTTGAAGAGAGTGGAAAAATTCCCCGTTACGTGGATCCTCTTTGGAACGGCTATCTCTCCAATCTCAGCCCTTCCTTATTCCGCTCTCGCTATGAGCGCTCTCTCCCCAAACGAATCTCGGGACACGATCTGCTTAAGGAAGACAAACTTCATCCCGATCCCTTCACCCAGATCCGCGAAGAAGCCTCGTATCCTGTACGTGGTTGTACTCGCTACGCCATAGAGGAGCAGCAGCGTATCGTCTCGTTTGTCGAACTGCTCCGCGGCCTGGACCAGCGTCCCCGGGAAGCCGGCTTTCTTCTGCTTGGCGAACTGATGCTCCAATCTCACTGGTCGTATACCGAATGCGGACTGGGATGCGAAGCCACCGATCTCCTGGTTGAGCTCGTGCGCGAGGAAATCGCCCCGGGCCAACTATATGGCGCCAAGATTAGCGGGGGCGGAGCTGGAGGCACAGTTGTAGTGCTCGGTGCGCGAGATGCCTTCCATCGCTTCCAACGCGTGGTCACGCGCTACGCTGAACTGCGAAAACAAGATCCATACGTCTTCGTGGGCAGTTCCAGGGGCGCAGATGAATTCGGAGTGCTGGCTGTGGAGGCCAACTCATGACGGCGACAACCTCGGTACAACGAACACGACGCAGCACTCCATGGTATTTCCTTCTTCTGGCGCTTGCCTCGTTGATGTGGTCTGGCCAAGGGACTGCTGTCAAGATACTCGATCCGCATCTCGGCCCCATCGCCATCACCTTCCTGCCCTTTTACTGCACGACGCTGCTAGCCATTCCATGGCTGATTCGTTTGCGTCGCAATCGAGGTGCCAGACAGCGTCTTAGCCGTGCAGACTGGATACGCTTCATCATCGCCGGCGTTGCGGGCCAGGTACTGGCACAGTTGGGTATGACCTGGGGCGTCAGCCTCTCGCTGGCTTCGAATGGCGCAATTCTCAACCTGCTCATCCCCGTCATCAGCGCTGTTCTTGCGTCCATCATGTTGCGCGAACGCATGTCCTTGCTGCGAGTCGGATCTTTGCTGATCGGCCTGCTCGGTGTCGCGCTTATGTCGTCCGGCGACTTGCATCAGGCCTCCTTCATTCAGTCGCGATTTCTCATTGGCAACGTGCTGATCCTAGGTGGCTGCCTGGGGTCATCCTTCTACAACGTCTATTGCAAAGGACTGCTGCAACGTTTCGAAGAGATTGAAATCCTCATCTACAGCTACATCACCGCTTCAGTTGCCAGCATTCCGTTACTCGTCTGGGCTGAACCTGTTCCCTGGCGCAACTTTCTCGCATTCGACTGGCAGGCATGGGCCGCCTTCGCTTTTCTCGCTTTGTTCATGTACGGCGCTTCAATGCTGCTCTTCTTTGCCGCACTAGCGCATCTTGACGTTACAACAGCCTCCATCTCTCTTTATCTCGTTCCAGTCTTCGGAGTCGTTCTCGCGATTACGGTGCTCGGCGAACGCCTGAGCCTCATGGAAGCCATTGGTGCGGTGATCGTACTGATCGCCATGCTGATCATCGTTCGTTACGATAAGGTTTGACGCGGTGGCTTGCTTCTCGTTGTCCTTGAGCTCTCCCCTTGTCACTTCGAAGCCCGTGAGTCTTTTAGCCTCTCTGCGACAACATTCGGCTTCCCACAAACATCCGGAAGGATGCTCTTCTTGCAATAAGATCCTCAAACAAAAGAGCTAGGGCGTCGTACTCCATGCAGACTTGGCATTCGATGGCAGCTTCGATATAGGCTCGTCCGAGGGCGGGACTGGGCGACTTCCAGGAGACTTAGCGTGTTTGGGAAAGAATGTATCCAGCGATCGACGTCAGGGGCAGCACTTTATCGACACCATTCAATTTGATGGCCTCCTTTGGCATGCCGAAGACCACGCATGTACTCTCGTCCTGTGCAACGGTGACCGCCCCGGCTTGTCTCATTTCCAGCATGCCGCGCGCACCGTCGTCGCCCATTCCAGTCAGGATCACACCCAAAGCATTTTGCCCGGCATACCGCGCTGCAGAGCGAAACAGGACGTCCACCGACGGCCGATGTCTGCACACCAGTGGCCCCTCCTTGATCTCCACATAATAGCGCGCGCCGCTGCGCTTGAGCAGCAGATGATGATTGCCCGGCGCGATCAGTGCGCGGCCACGAATGACAGTGTCGTTTGTCTCGGCCTCCTTCACACTGATATCGCACAAGCTGTCCAGCCGATTGGCAAAGGCACGCGTAAACAGTTCCGGCATGTGCTGCACAATCACAATTCCTGGCGCATCGGCCGGCAGCGTTTCGAGCAGGGTCTTGAGCGCTTCGGTGCCGCCGGTAGAGGCTCCGATGGCAACTACCTTTTCGGTTGTTTCCACCATGGCGCGGGTCGCAGGAGAAAGAATGCAGTCCGCATTCAGTTTTGGCTCGACCGTGTGGCTGGGCGTGAGCGCGCGCGGCCTGGCCGCTGCTGCCGCCTTCACGATGTCGCAGATTGTTGTGCGGGAATCTTCGAGGAATTGCTTGGTTCCCAGTCGCGGCTTTGCCACGATATCGACCGCGCCATAATCCAGCGCACGCAACAGACTCTGCGAACCCTCTTCAGCCAAACTCGAGCAGATCACCACAGGGATCGGATGCTGGCTCATGATCTTCTTGAGAAACGTAAGCCCGTCCATGCGAGGCATCTCGATGTCCAGCGTAATTACGTCGGGAATCTGCTCGGCAATGCGATCGGCCGCAACAAAGGGGTCGCCCGCAGTGGCGATAACTTCAATCTCGGGATCTGAAGATAGTATGTCGCGCAGCGTCTGGCGCACGACGGCCGAGTCGTCGACGATCAGCACACGGACCTTGGCTTTTGCCACAGTTCCATCCCTCCTGGTGTAACGTCAGCTCAAGCGGCGCAGCAGCACTTCCCCGGTCCCGGTATTGAACTGAATATGCAGTCCGCAGGTACCGCCCAGGCTGGAGGCCGAAATATGAAAACCCTCTTCGTTCAGCACATACAGCGCAGCCTCGCAATTCATGCGTCCTACCGTGGGCCGGGAAGATTCATTCATCACGGACAACACGTCGCCGCCCCCAAACAGTTTCACTTCCACGTCTGCGCGTCGCACGCGACAGAAATCGAATTGGCGCGCCAGATCGCGAATGGCGAAATCAACATAGCGCCGTCCCTCCTCCCCGATCATCAAAGAGTTGTCCGGCGCTCTCGGCAACATGGGATGGCAAAGCGCCGCAATGCCCAGCCGCCGTGCAAAGAAAGTGACACCCACGCAGGAGCCCAGTATGGTGCGGAGGATGGTTGGATTGCGTACCAGGTGCGACTCCCCTGGCTGCACGTCAACTTCCGGCAGGCTCGCTTCAGGCTCTACCATGAAGCCTCCGGTAGAGCGCGGGACCTATCGCTTCAAGAGGCAGATCCATATCGTGCAGCGTCTCGGAGTGGCCCACAAACAGGTAGCCGTGCGGAGCAAGATTGTGCGTCAGCTTCTTCAGGATTTGTTCCTGTGTCGCGCGGTCAAAATAGATGATCACGTTGCGGCAAAAGATGGCGTCAACTTTTTCGGCTAGCCCATATTCCGCGTCCATGAAGTTCAAGCGGCGAAACTCCACCAGTTGACGCAGCTCCGGCGTCACGCGTACGCGACCAGAACTCGCGTCGCGGCTGCGAAGAAAGTACTTTTTCCTGAGCCAGCCGGACACGGGCGCGATTGCCTCTGTCGAGTACACACCCAGTTGCGCTTTCTCGAGCACCGTCGTGCAGATGTCGGTGGCCAGAATCCTGAAACGAAAGCTTGCATGCGCTGCGGCGTACTCGCTCAGGACCATGGCCAGCGTATAGGGCTCTTCGCCCGTGGAGCAGCCCGCGCTCCAGATGCAGAACTGCCTGCCCGGATGTTCCGCTGTCCATGCCGGCAACATCTTCTCGGTAAGAAGACCGAAATGCACAGGCTCCCGGAAGAAGTCGGTCTTGTTAGTTGTCACGACATCGATGAGCGGGCCGAGCTCTTCCGTCATGCCTCGCGGACTGAAAAGAAAGTCGCAGTAGCGCGCATAGGAATTCAGATCTAGCGCCTTGAGCCGCCGCTTGATGCGCGCCTCGAGCATGGTCTTTTTTTCTGTGCCCAGATTGATTCCCGCCTCTTCGTAGATGAGTCGGCAGAGGCGCGCGTAGTCTCGCGTGGAGATTTCTTCTTCCTGTGCAATCATGGCTTGCATGGAGCAGTCGGTAAAAGTCTCAGGTTCGAGAGTTTCGTCCTGCTCCATTCCCCCCTCATGCCGCCACTTCCATCAGCGTCTTGGCTGCTTCCTGTCCGCGCACTTGCGTCAGCTCTTCGGCGGAGAATACGCGGTCGATATCGAGGATCATGATGAACTGCGCGTCGCGCTTGCCCATGCCTTTGATAAAGTCGGTGCGAAGGTGAGTTCCAATTCTGGGCGCCGGTTGAATCTGATCGGGCTCCAGGTCGATCACTTCCTCGACCGAATCGGCCAAGGCACCGATTACAGTGGCCTCATTGTCAAGCAACACCTCCACCACAACTATGCAGGTGTTGCGCGTGCTCTCGGTCTTCGACATCTCAAAGCACAGCCGCAGGTCAACGACAGGAACCACGCTGCCGCGCAGGTTGATTACGCCCGCCATGAACTCAGGGGTCCGCGGGATTGCGGTGATAGTCGTAAGGTCAAGCACCTCTCGTACCTTGGCCACGTCCGTAGCGAAGATCTCGTTGCCGAGCTTGAAGGTAAGGTACTGCCTCGTCTCCGTTATCTCATGTACGCTCATCGTTCCAATCCTTTCTGTGCTGGCCGCACGGGCGAAGCCCTCTCACGCGGTTTGCGCCCGTGCGGAGTGAAGTCTAATAGCGCTCGAATTCACCATCCAACTCGTCTTGCTTGTCTTTGAGACGCAGGCTGACACCGCCCTTGGGGGACAAGGCTGCTTGTCTCGTCACTGGTCTCGCCATTTTCACGGGGTGGTGCCCGGGATGCTGCACCTTCCTTACGGGAGCCGCGCCCTCTTCCCCGGTCTGGAAGAAGGAAAGCGCACTGACGAGTTGGTCGGATTGACCGGTCAACTCCTCGGTCGTCGATGCCATCTCTTCAGAGGCCGATGCATTTTGCTGAATCACCTTTTCCAGTTGCTGCAGCGCCTTATTGATTTGTTCTGCGCCCGTGTCCTGCTCCTTGCTGGCCGCTGAAATCTCCTGTACCAGCTCGGCCGTGCGCTGAATATCCGGCACCAGTTTTTCGAGCATCTCGCCCGATTTCTCCGATACTTTCAGCGTTGCCGTCGAGAGCTGGTTGATTTCGCCCGCCGCCTTCTGGCTGCGTTCGGCCAGCTTGCGAACTTCGGCCGCTACCACCGCAAACCCCTTACCGTGCTCGCCGGCGCGGGCAGCTTCAATGGCGGCATTCAGAGCCAGCAGGTTAGTCTGCCGCGCAATTTCCTCGATGATGGAAATTTTGTTGGCGATCTCCTTAATGGCAGCCACGGCTTCGAGGACAGACTTGCCGCTCTCCTGCGCATCCTTCGCGCTCTTGTTGGCGATTTTGTCGGTCTGCTGGGCGTTATCCGCGTTCTGCTTGATGTTGGACACCATCTCTTCCATCGAAGAGGAAGCCTCCTCAGCGGCTGCGGCCTGCGAACTTGCGCCTTTGGATACCTGGATGGAAGCTGTCGAAATGGACTGGCTGGCGGCCGACACTTCGCCCGCAATGCCGCGAATATCAGAAACTGTACGAGTGAGCCCGGCGACCATGGCGGCCAGCGCCCGCATCAGCTTGTCTTCGGGCGATCGCTCCCGGATGTCGACCGTCAGGTTGCCGTTGGCAATTTCTTCGGCCGCTGAAGTGATCTCATTCATGCCCACGATCAAGGTGTTCAGATTGTTCTTGATCAAATTGAAATCACCGTGGTACGTGTCGGTAATCTGCGAGGGAATGTCGCCCTTCGAGATGCGCTCCACATACTTTGCCGAGACGTTGAGTGGCGCAATCACCGCATCGAGCACAGCGTTCACGCCGCGCACAATCTCAGCGTAGGCGCCGCTGAACTGCTCCGACTTGCCACGTTCGGCCAGCTTGCCCTGGTTGGCCGCATCGGTCAGCCGCCCTAGTTCCTTCTGCAGCCCCTGCAACACGCCGGCCACGTTGTTGATGGCCTGCTTCATCTTTTCGTGATCGCCTCTGTAAGTCTGCGCGATCAGCTCGTCGATCTTGCCGTTGGACACCTGGGCCAGGATCCGGTTGCCTTCCCCAATGGGAAGCAGAATGGCATCGAGCATCGTGTTCACGCCGCGAACTATCTCGGCATACGCGCCCTGGAACTGATCCGGTTTGCCGCGGTCCGACAGCTGGCCCTCGCGCGATGCTTCCGTCAAGCGCTGCAATTCCTTCTGCAGCCCTTGCAAAACAATGGCCACGTTGTTCACAGCAATCTTCATCTTTTCGTGGTCGCCTTGATAGGTTTGCGCGACCAGTTCGTCGATCTTGCCGTTGGACACCTGGGCCAGAATCCGGTTGCCTTCCCCGATAGGCAGCAGAATGGCATCGAGCATCTCATTCACGCCCTGGATCATCTCCCTGTGCATGCCGTTGAACATCGTCGCTTTGCCGCGCTCGGTGAGTCTTCCTTCTTTCGATGCGTCCACCAGTCGCATGATTTCTTCGAGCAGGCGCGACGATTCCTCGTCGGCCCCCCGCACCTTCACTCCTGAGCGCTCCCTGCCCTCCGTACCGTTGCCCTTGCCGCCGCCACTGCTGTGTCCATTTCCGGCGCCATTTGTCCGCCGGCCTTCACTTGCCACTGCTGTTGCCATTTGATTTGCTCCTCATATCGGTTGGTTTGTTGCTGGACTGGCCGAGGCCGTTTGGCCGGACCTCATGGTGCCGCGCTGTACACTCTGCTGCGCCCGCTCCCGCGGACGGCTGGAAGTCTTCCCCGCCGAACGTCCGCGCGGTCTGGTGAGCGAATCGCGTACCGCGTCCTGCGCCAGCCGCTCGGGATCGAGAATCAGCGCCACCGTACCGTTGCCAAGGATGGTGGCGCCAGAGACTACCTGCACGTGCCGGTAGAACCGGCCAAGGTTTTTGATCACCGTCTGGCAGTTACCCACGACCCCGTCGACCACGAACCCGTAGCGGCCCTCACTGGTTTCGACCACCATGATCTGTTCGATCGCCGGCCGCGCACCCGTTACATGGAACCGTTCGCGCAAGCGGATGTACGGAATCAACTCGCCGCGCACGTCGACTAGATGCTTGCCATTAGCGCGCTTGGTATCCGCCTCGGACAGCTCGATGCATTCGAGCGTGTTGGCCAGGGGCAACACGAAGGAAGCTTCTCCGACTTCGACCAGCAGCCCATCAATAATGGCCAGCGTCAGTGGCAGGCGAAGCGTGACCGTGGTGCCCACCCCCTTTTTGCTGGCGACGTCGATCATTCCCCGCAGACTCTCCACTCGCTGCTTCACCACATCCATGCCTACGCCGCGGCCCGACACGTCGGTGACCTGCTTGGCCGTCGAGAAGCCCGGCTGAAAGAGCAACGCATAAATTTGCTGTTCGTTCAGTGGGTCGCCCGCAGCCACCAGCCCCTTCTCAATGGCTCGTGCCCGCACCGCCTCCGCGTCAATGCCCCGGCCGTCATCCGAAACCGAAATCAGCACGCTGGCCCCGGAGTGCTTTGCCGATAGATGAATCGTC
Source organism: uncultured Acidobacteriota bacterium (assembly GCA_903832475.1). Lineage (GTDB taxonomy): Bacteria > Acidobacteriota > Terriglobia > Terriglobales > Acidobacteriaceae > Acidicapsa. Next base: position 11,111 of record CAILBQ010000651.1, read on the forward strand.
GCCGTGCCCCGCTTACCCTGCGCCGTGCGCGCGCTCCTGGTCCCGATGCCGTGATCCATGCTGTTGCGGATCAGGTGCATGAGCGGGTCGCTCAGCTGGTCAATCACGGTCTTGTCCAGCTCCGTATCGGCACCCTCGAGCGTCAGCTCCACGTCCTTGCCGAGGTCCCGCGCCAGGTCGTGCACCAAGCGCCGGAATTTCTCGAAGGTGGCACGAATGGGAAGCATGCGGATGTTCATCGAGTTTTCGCGCAGGGAAGAGGTCAGCCGTTCAATCTCTTCACTCACCTGAGAAATCTCTAGATCGTCGCGCCGCACCGCCATCTCGCTCAGTCGCGCCTGCACCGTCACCAACTCGCCCACCAGGTCCACATATTGGTCCAGCTTCGCCGCCGGAACCCGCAGGCTTGTCGCGTTGTCCGCCTTGTCATAGCTGCGCCTGCCCCCTGTTTGCGAGCGGCTCTCTTCAAGGCCCCGGGCCACCTTATCGCTCTGTGCAGCGGCGTCTGCCTCGGCGCTCGGTATCGAAATCTCTTCCGGGTCGAACTCCAGTTCGCACATATCCTCGACAAAGATGAAAACATCGTGCATTGCATCCTTGTCCTCCGAGGTAATGAGCACCATCTCCCAGCCGATGTAGCAGCGCTCCGGATCCATTTCTCCCAGCGGTGGCACGCAATCCATGACCGCCCGCACCGATAGTCCGCCCAGAGAGGCCAACTCGTTTAGCAGAAGCAGAGGGTTGGCGCCGTTGCGCAAAAACTCCGGACCGGGAAAGAAACGTATATGCCAGGAGCGCTCAATGCCTTTCGCCGCTGAGAGCGGCGCGGGGGCAGCCATTGTTTCTGGCGCCTGCGCATCGCGCAATCTGGCTAGCCTGCGAACCTCTGCCAGGATTCGCTCGCATGCAGCGGAGTCAGCATGTGCTGCGCCGATGCCTTCGTCCAGCATGGCCCGAATCTGGTCGAGAGCCGAGAGTGTGAGATCGATCAGTTCCGCAGTGATGGTGAGCCGCCCGTTGCGGACCTCGTCGAAGGCGGTCTCCAGGTCGTGCGTAAAGGAGGCCATCCTCTCAAAGCCGAACATGGCGCCAGAGCCTTTGATGGTGTGCAGGCCGCGAAAGATACGGCCCACGAGCTCTATATCGCTGTTGTTTTTATTCAGCTCCAGAAGCGCCGACTCGAGATCTACAAGAATTTCTCGCGCTTCTTCGCGGAAGCTCTGTTTGAACTGCTCGGTGTTGTCGATGTCGTTTGACGCTTCGCCCATTTGCTGTCAATTCACCCGATTTAAGCAGAAGCCGGTAACTCTCCAAGGCCATACCTGGCTAACACGTCGTTCACCGCCGCTGTCGCCGGACCCTCGAATGCAAACACCGCCCCTGCCGCCCTCGCTTCCCGCGAGGCAGCCCAAAGCAATTGAATTGCCGTAACATCCAGTTCCCTTGCCGACTCGAGTGAAACGCGCATAGATCTTCCAGTCCTGAGACCTCGAATCAACAGCTCTTTCAGCTCCGCCGCGCACTCGATGCCAATATCGCCCTCAAGGCGGACCAGGCTCGAGGATTCGTCTTGTTCGAGATTGACTGGCAAAATCATGCACCTCGACGCGCCGTGCTCCGCATCTGTTACAGGAAATGATTGCGTCGCTGCCCAACCGATTGCCGTCCCATTCAAGGGAAGGGATGCAGCGCGAAATCATCCGACGCTGAGTGGATCGGCCAAGTCGGAGCATGCGTTAGTCCAATCCAGCCCTGTGTTTGTAGTACTTTTTCTAATGGACGTGATCGGCGTTCCTTCCGCACCAGATGCGAAAGCTGAATCGCTGCGATGTTGACACCTTTAAAACTCGACGCCACCCATTTCTGCAGTCGAAGCTTCGCAAGTTAAGAAAATCCCATTCAAATCCCGGGCAGGAGGCATTCTGCTCGCATTCACGTTCTTGGTCGTGTCGCCGATGAGAAAGGCATGCCTCCGAAGCTGACCGACGACCAGGAAGGCAAGTTGCAGATCTCCGCCGCGGTTCTCATCATGGTTCCCATGCCGTCAGGCCGCTCTGGAACTGCTGGCTTCCGATTGAGACACGCTCGATCGACCAACAAAGGCCAAACTTTGGCTAGCCGAAAGAGCGGCTACCGAGCGAAACCACGAGGACCGGGATGGCGAAGAAAGTCCTGATAGTCGATGATTCGATCACCATGGTCATGAGCCTGAAGACGACTCTCACCCTTCATGGCTTTGACGTGGCGACTGCGGAGAATGGCAAGTCCGCGCTTGACAAGCTGATCTCGGGATGGAAGCCCGATTTGATCCTGACCGACATCAATATGCCGTTGATGGGTGGTCTCGAGTTGATCAGCAAGGTGCGAGTGACACCGGGGTTGAAGTTCGTTCCAATTTTGACCCTGACAACGGAGAGCGATGCCGCCAAGCGAGAAGCGGGCAAGCGCGCAGGCGCCACCGGGTGGATCGTCAAACCGGTTTCAGGGGGTGACCTGATCAAGGTTATTAAAAAAGTCTTGCCGGGAGCATAAGGCCTGGGTTCAACGGCGTATCAGGGACTCGCAAGCGTTTTTTCTTATCAGCGCCTGCATGGAAGACGCGGAAGTTGGGGCCTCGATGGGATAGCCGCAGAGCAGAGTGCTACCGGTCATGCCACGTAGTGCTAAGGCGCAACCTTTACTGGGGAACTCCGTTGTATTCAAGAAAAACGGTCAGTGTAACTTCTCCGACTGACTTGCCATCATCCATCAAGGTCCAGTGTAGATCCTGGGTTGGCGTGACAGGGATAACGGAGGTTGGTGTTTGCGAGATGGCTGCCGACGCTGGGAGTGGGACGGTGCGTGTGAGGAACAGCTGGGCGGGATAACTGCTGTGAGCCTCGACATGGTAGCGAGTGTCCTTGATTGGCGCCCAGCCATCCGCAAGCGCAGACTGCAGAATCAGATCACGAGGCTGATCCGTATCGTTGTGGATCAGCAGCGGCACCCATACCTGACTGTTCGAACTCAAAGC
>CAILBQ010000652.1 GCA_903832475.1 uncultured Acidobacteriota bacterium
GCTAACACCCAGGCACAAAACAAATGCCCCGTCTCTCGAACCCGAGAGCCCCGGCGTTTCCGTTGTCCCAAACCAGCCCAACCCGAAAACCAGGAATACCCCCTCAAAACACCGCGACTTCTGGTTTGTCATCTGCGATATCGAAATATCAAGAATAGAGCCGCGATCAACACCAACCCGCAGATCCACATCCAGCCACTGTTCCAACCTTGCATTTCCATGCTGTGTCCTTGCATCAAACTCCCTCAGTCAGCCGCCGCAGGCGGTTCTATTGGATTTCTTGTCGATTTCGATATTCGCAATTCTGACTGGAAATGCGTGGATCATAGAGAGCCAGCTACAACTTGGTCCTACGCAACCTCAGAGCATTTGCAATGACCGATACCGAACTGAAACTCATGGCCGCCGCCGCAATCATTGGGTTCAGCAGAATGTGAAATACCGGGTACAGGACGCCGGCAGCCAGCGGCACACCCAAAGCGTTGTAGATGAATGCAAAGAAAAGATTCTCGCGGATGTTGCTCATGGTGCGGTGGCTCAGCAGGCGGGCTTTAACGATGCCCTTGAGATCGCCTTTCACCAGCGTAATGCCACCCGTTTCCATCGCCACATCGGTTCCCGTTCCCATGGCGATACCGACCTGGGCCTGAGCCAAGGCCGGGGCATCATTCACCCCGTCGCCGGCCATGGCGACGATTGCCCCCTGGGACTGGAGCTTCTTCACGACTTCGGCCTTTTTCTCCGGCAAGACGTCAGCCTCGAAATCGATGCCCAGTTTCTGTGCGACAGCCGCCGCAGTGGTGCGATTGTCGCCAGTGACCATTACCAGCTTGATGCCGGCCTCCTTCAATTCCTTGATTGCTCCTGCCGCCGAGTCCTTGATCGGGTCAACCACGGCAATCAAACCCGCAAAGCGCTTATCCACCGCGACGAACATCACAGTCTGGCCGTCTTTTTGCAGGCCGTCGGCACGGCCTTTCAGCGGTTCCGGATTGGCGCCAAGATCCTGCATGAGCGCTGCGTTGCCTATGCCGATGTGCTTCCCCTGCAAGATTCCGGTGACGCCTTTCCCTGTAATCGATTGGAAGTCTGTAACATCGACCAGTTCGACTTGCTTCTCTTTGGCTCCAGCGAGGATGGCCGCAGCCAGCGGATGTTCGCTTGCTTTCTCCAGACTTGCGACCGATTGCAGAAGTTGCTTTTCATCGAAGCCTTCGGCTGGAATTACTTCAGTGAGGCGAGGTTTGCCTTCCGTGAGGGTGCCCGTTTTATCCACGACCAGGGTATTGATCTTCTCGAAGGTTTCGAGAGCCTCCGCGTTCCGAATCAGTATGCCTTCGCGCGCACCACGTCCGGTCCCGACCATGATGGCCATCGGTGTTGCGAGTCCCAAGGCACATGGGCAGGCGATGATGAGGACGGCTACGGCATTCACGATCGCATGGGCATAGTGGGGTTGTGGACCGAAGATGGCCCACACTGCAAACGTAATCGCAGATGAGACAAGGACCGCAGGTACGAAATAGGAAGCAACTGTATCCGCAAGCCGTTGAATCGGTGCCCGTGTTCTCTGTGCCTCACTGACCATCTTCACGATCTGGGCTAGAAGCGTATCGGCTCCGACGCGGTCGGCTTTCATCACGAAGCTGCCTGTTCCGTTGATGGTGCCTCCAACTACCTTCGCATCGACTGTCTTCTCTACCGGGATGGGTTCGCCGCTCACCATGGATTCGTCCACGGAACTGCGTCCGTCAGTCACGACGCCGTCCGTAGGCACTTTCTCACCGGGTCGAACGCGGAGCAAGTCTCCCACCTGGATCTCACTCAGCGGTACATCGGTCTCCTTCCCATCAGGAGAGACCTTCCTGGCCGTTTTCGGTGCAAGGCCAAGCAAAGCTTTGATAGCACTGCTGGTTTGACTACGGGCTTTCAGCTCCAGAACCTGCCCAAGGAGCACCAGGACCGTGATCACCGCCGAAGCCTCGAAGTACAGAGCAAGATTGCCCGACATGTCGCGGAACGTCGCGGGAAAGATGCCTGGTGCAATCACTGCGACTACGCTGTAGATGTAGGCTGAACCCGCGCCCATCGAAACAAGGGTGAACATATTCGGGCTGCGGTGGACGACGGACTCCCGACCTCGCTCAAAGAAAGGCCAACCTGCCCACAGAACGACGGGCGTTGCCAGGGCAAATTCAATCCACCCCAGCAATACCCCCGCAAGTAGATGCTGGATCGGATGCCCGGGCATGATGTCGGACACCATCACGGCAAGCAACGGCACCGTCACCGCCACTCCAATCCAGAAGCGGCGTGTCATGTTCACCAGTTCCGGATTGGGTGAGTCTGCCGAGCCAGCCGACACATCCCTTGCTTCAAGCGTCATACCGCAAATCGGGCAAATTCCAGGCTTGTCGCGAACGATCTGGGGATGCATTGGACATGTGTAATCTATGCGGGCCGTCGGAGTGGCTGTATTTGATGGCTCCAGCGTCATGCCGCATCTGGGGCAGTTCCCCGGGCTCGCCTGATGGACCTCCGGGTGCATTGGGCAGGTGTAGTCTGCCTTGGCCTTATCCCCCTTCGATTGTTCCGTGGGTGGTACTACCTGTTTTTTCTGAAGATATTTGTCCGGATCGGCCTGAAATTTGGTCGCGCACCCTTGGCTGCAGAAATAGAACGTCTCTCCGTTGTGATCTGCGGATGTCGCCTTCGCGGGGTCAACCTGCATCCCGCAAACCGGATCCTTCAGAAGCTGCTTCGTCGGATCAACCATAGTCGGCATCGTGGAGCCTTTCATCAGTCTTTCGTCCTGAGGGTTGAGCCATAAAGAAACCCTAACGGTAGCTTGGAAAGCGGAACGGAGTCTGGTCAATGGGATACCTTGCAAGGGACATAAGCAGCCTGCCCAAGGATTTTCTACGCTTTGGGTGTCTGGGTTGACTTGAGCGCGCCGTTTTTGAAGGCTCGCTCTTTCATCATCCCGAAGAAGACCGGCACCAGAATGAGAACGTGGATGGTTGAGGGAATCATCCCTCAAACAATGGGAGCGGCGATCGGCATCATCACATCCGAGCCGATACCAGATTCCCACAGAATCGGGGCAAGGCTGGCGAAAACGGCAACAACGGTGATCAGCTGAGGACACTTCATGTTACAGCAGGTTTAGAGCCGGCCTTCTACGCTCATCCCTCAATCATGGCTGGTCACTACAACTGTGTTCATTAACCGGTGAAGCTTCGGTCCGAAATCTGACGTGAGGCGGGTTTTCAGGATTGCCCGCCTGAGATGTTGCACAAAACGGAATGCCGCACCACGATGAGAAGGATCGTCAAGGTAACTGAGGCAAATGCCATCACCCTCATCTTCAGGAAGACTCTGAATTGGTAACTGGAAAGGCTTTCGCCGATCACGTTCCACCCACATTGGGCGCTGTGTCGAAGGAACCAGATTAAGCTCACACTGAATGAGAGCCTTTATGCATGATCCTGCGGTTTGGGAAAACGAACGTTCAACCACCAAGAACGGCCCAGTGAAAGGTAGACCAAGAATGATAGCGACACATGAATTGAAGAATGATGTTGAACAGGAACTGCGTTGGGAACCCAGTGTTTGTGCAGACAAGATCGGCGTCTCAGTGAACAAGGGAGTTGTTGAACTTGACGGGCATGTCGGAAGTTTCTACGAGAAGTGGGCTGCGGAACGTGCTGCGCTTCGGGTCTTCAACGTGACGGCAGTCGCAAGTGAAATCGTTGTAGACCTGCCATTTGAAAGTA
>CAILBQ010000653.1 GCA_903832475.1 uncultured Acidobacteriota bacterium
CGATCTGACACCCTCTACGCCGGCGACGGTCTCGTTTTCCGCCCCGCCGCCGAAGCTCTCGTTTCCGAAGGCCCGCTGCGCGTTGAGGAACTCGTCGACTGGGGAACCCGCTTCGATCAGGCCAAGCCGGGAGAGACGCCGGCCAACGCCACGTCTTCGGGCCTCCTGCTCGGCCGCGAAGCCGCCCACTCCCTCCCTCGCATCCTCCACGCCAATGGAGACGCTACCGGCGCCGAAATCTCCCGCGCCCTGCTCGCCCACGCCCGCCAACATCCCAACATCACCTTTGCCGAATGGACCATGGCCACCAGGCTCCTTGTTGCGGAAGGACAAGTCGTCGGCGCCGATCTCCTCTCCAACGCCGAAACCGCCGAACCGCACCTGCGCCGCATCCACGCCCGCGCCGTTCTGTTGGCGTCTGGTGGCGCCGGCCAGGTGTACTCCGACACCACCAACCCCGCCGTGGCCACTGGCGACGGCATCTACCTGGCCGGCGAAGCCGGCGCCGAGCTCGCCGACATGGAGTTCTACCAGTTCCACCCCACCGCCCTCTCGCTCCCCGGCGTCCCCCGCTTCCTGCTCTCCGAAGCCCTGCGCGGAGAAGGCGCCTGGCTGGTCAACTCCCGCGGCGAACGCTTCATGGAGCGCTACCACCCGCTGCTGGAACTCGCTCCCCGCGACGTCGTCGCCCGTGCTATTGCCCGCGAAGGGCTCTCCGAATCCGGCGAGTCTCTGCCTGTGTATCTCGACATGCGCCACGTAGCGATCGACCTGGTGCAGCGCTTCCCCGGCATCAGCCGCTTCCTCGCCCAGCATGGCCTCAGCCTGCGCAGCGACCTGATTCCCGTTCGCCCCGCAGCGCACTACCTCATGGGCGGCGTCCGCACCGACCTCGACGGCCGCACCACCCTCCCCGGCCTTTACGCCGCCGGCGAAGTGGCCTGCACCGGCGTCCACGGCGCCAACCGCCTCGCCTCCAACTCACTCCTTGAAGGCCTCGTCTTCGGAGCCCGCGCCGCCAAGGCCATCCTCGCCGACGCCCCACCCTCCAATGGGGAAACATATCCCGGTGGTCCATCCTCGACGGATTCTTTGCGGCAAGGATGGGAAACCACAACACTCAACGCGGCCCATCCCCCGAAGCCCATCTCGGAGTTGATCACCGATCTCCGCACCACCATGTTTCGCTGCGCCGGTCTCCTCCGCGACGCAGCTTCTCTCCAAACCGGCCAGCAAGCCGTCGCCTCGATCCAAACCCAGCTCGCTTCCTACGAAAATTCAGCCCCACCCACCCGCGACCTCATCGAAGGCCGCGCCCTTGCCTCGGTCGCGCAATCCATCCTGCGCGCCGCCCTGGCCCGCACCGAAAGCCGCGGCGCCCACTTCCGCAACGACTACTCCAAGCGCGACGACGAGCACTTCCTCAAGCACTCCATCGACCGCAACGGCCAGATCCACTTTGAATCGTGGTAGCTTGTTTTTGCCTTTGATTCTGTCATTCCCGTCAGTGGAATGTGCTTCTCCGTCAGCCTTCAGGCGAGCGTGTTCCCACCATTGACGGCAATCTTCTGCCCGGTCACAAAACCCGCTTCCTCACTGGCCAGATAGGCCACCATCCGCCCAACATCCTCCGGCTTGCCCTGGTATCCGAGCGGAACGCCCTTGCGATACGCCTCCAGTTCCTCCGCCGGCGCCTCGGCATGCCGCTCCACGGGAATCCACCCCGGCGCCACCAGGTTCACCGTAATGCCGAACGGCCCCAGTTCCCGCGCCCAGGAACGCGTCTGCCCCAGCTGCGCTCCTTTGGCCGCGACGTAATTGGCAAACTTGGGATTCCCCAACTCCATCACCTCGCTGCCGATTTGAATGACGCGCCCATACCCGCGCGCCTTCATCCCCGGCAGCACCGCCTGCAAGAGCAGCAGCGGCGACTTCACAAAAAATTCCAGCTGGTCGAGGTACGCCCGCCAGGTCTGCTCCTCAATCGCAAGAAAGGGCTGCGGCCCGGTCGCATTCAGCACCAGCACGTCGACCGGCCCGAGCTTCCCCTCAACCGCCCTCACCAGCGCAGCGACTTCGCCTTCCTCGCGCACATCGGCCTTGAAAGCGACTGCCACGCCTCCAGCCTGCTCAATCCACAGGCAAAGTGCCTCGGCTGCTGCTTCGCTGGAAAAGTAGTTCACTGCGATCTGGAATCCCTTTGCCGCCAGCGCCAGAGCGATCCCCGCCCCCAGACCCCGCGAAGCCCCTGTCACTAACGCCGTCCTGCCAGTCACCCCATTCACCATCGCATCCCCCATTTAGCCAGCGTTGGGTCCTGTTCCCTGTTCTCTGTTCCCCGGTCCCTGTTTCAGCACCGACGCCACTCCACAAACCAACAGAATTACCGCCATGATGCCCAGCGACCACACCGTGGGAATCTCAAACCAGTGCGCTCACAGCATCTTGACCGCGACAAACCCCAGCAGCGCTCCCAGTCCGTAGTGCAGATAGGTGAACCGGTCGAGCACGCTGGACAGCGCAAAATACAGCGACCGCAGGCCCAGAATCGCTGCGATATTCGACGTGTACACCACAAACGGGTCCCGCGAAACCGCCAGCACCGCCGGAATCGAATCGATGGCAAACAGAAGGTCGGTTGCTTCGACCGCAAGAATGACAAAGAGCAGCGACCGCGACTGTTTCTGCAACCGCACAATCCATCCCGGTACCGCCTCTGCAGCCGACTCGCCCCGCACCAGCCGGAACGCGGCATACAGCAGGATGGCTCCAAACACGTAGGAAACCCACTCAAACCGCTCTAGCAGCGAAACCCCCAGCCCGATAAACACCGCGCGCAGCACAATCGCTCCGCCCACGCCCCACAGCAGCGCTCGATGCTGCTGCCGAAAACTGATGCCAAAACCGCGGAACAGGATCAGAAACACAAAAAGGTTATCGATGCTCAGCGAAGTCTCAATGGTGTAGCCCGACACAAATTCCAGCGCCGTCTGCCGCCCTTGCGCCAGATTCAGCCAGAAGGCAAACCCGCCCGCTGCCAGCGCGACAAACAAGCTCCACAACCATGCAAGCTGCGGCCGGGCCGTCTCTGCTCGACTATGCGGCAGCAGCGCGTCGGCTGTCAGCAGCAGCAGCACCGCCGCGTGAAAGCCGATCCACCACAGCACCGGCGCTCCAGCAATATAGCGGTACAGCCACGGAGCATGTGACTGAAAGGCCGCTTCTCCCGGCCACCCAGCTACCATCCCCCAGGCTAGCGCGCATGTCGACATGGCTCGATGCTATCGCACCCGCATCCCGCCCTGCCCGGCGGCGCATCCCGCTGCATCTAGGCAAACCCCCACCTTGCCACCCGGCGTCCGCCTGTCTATCATTCCCGTTGAGAGGTGCCGTCCGCGCGATGCAGGCTGAGCCCAATGCCCTTCTCCGTGCCACGCTTCAGGCTACGCTTCAAGCGATCCGGGACGCGGTGGTTACCACCGATACCGCTGCCCGTATCACCTCGTGGAATCCCGCGGCCTCGGCCATGACCGGCTGGAGTGAAACGCAGGTGCTCGGACGCCCCGTCGAGGAAGTGATCGATCTCCGCGAATACGGCACCGACCGCCGTCGCGCCAATCCAGCCTACCCTGCTCTACAGAACAACCAGGTCGTCCGCACTCCCGGCCATTGCCTGCTCATCGGGCAGGACGGCCGGCGCGTCAGCATTCACCTCTCCGCCACGCCCCTGCGATCCCCCGACGGCAGGCCGGAAGGGTGCCTGATCGTCTTCCACGACGCCAGCGAAGCCGTGCGCATCGCCGAACGGCTTTCCTACCTCTCGCAGCACGACCCAGTCACTGGCCTGCCCAACCGCATCCTCCTTGTCGATCGCCTCGAACAGGCTACCCGCCTCGCCGACCGCACCAAGGATCTGGTCGCCATCCTGTTTCTCGACCTCGACCACTTCCACCAGATCAACGAAGCCCACGGCCACACCGCCGCCGACGAATTCCTGAAGGAAACCGCCTACCGCCTCACCGATGCCTTGCGCGAGACCGATACCGTCTGCCGCTTGGGCGGCGACGAATTCGTTCTCCTGCTGCCCAACGTCCGCTCCATCGCTACCGTAGAAGCCCTCGCTGCCAAGCTACTCCAGGAAGTCGCCCTGCCCGCGCAGCTCTTCGACCGCACCCTTGCCACCACCTGCAGCCTCGGCATCAGCCTCTACCCGAACGACGCGACCGACGGGGAAACCCTCATGCAACTGGCCGACGGCGCCATGCACAGAGCCAAACAAAACGGCCGCAACCAGTTTCAGTTCGCCCGCCCGGAACAGCTGTCGGCGGTTCACTCCAATGCTGCCGCAGCAGCTACTGAGGGGCTGACGGACTAAGTCCCCGCTTCACTTCGCGTCAATCAGCTTGATCGACTCGAGAAACACATCCCCGGCGATGGTCAGGCTCTTGGCGCTGATCTTGTCCATCGTGTCCTGGGCGGTGTGGTGCCACCCATCCGGCTGGGCCTGGGTATGCGGACCATAATC
>CAILBQ010000654.1 GCA_903832475.1 uncultured Acidobacteriota bacterium
ATCTCGCATTGGACTCTATTCCCAAGATCGCACGCTGCATCCTATCCTCTCTTCCGCTTTGGGAAGAGATTTTCGGGTTTTGCTGGAGACTGAGGAAAGCGGGATCACTCGCCTGATCGAATCCGGCGACTGTGATGTGATGATTCTGGACTTTCCCTCCAGCGATTTGTCCCTCAGTAAGCATATCGAGGCTTGCCGCCGACTGATCTCCTCTAATACGTTGGCCGTGGTGATGGCCGGCGACGATCTTCGTTCCACCGCGATGGAAATGGTTCGCCTGGGCGCCTACGGCTACTGCCGCCGCCCCCCCTCGATCACCGACCTCAAAACCATGCTTCGCCGGGCTCATGAGAGCCAGATGCTCAAGCGGCAGCTTCAAAAGGTTCAGGACCGCCTGGAAGACGACACCCGCTGTGACGGCATGATCGGTTCCAGCCCCCAGATGCAGCAGGTCTATCAACTGGTCGAAAGCGTCGCCAACCTGAATGCTTCCGTACTCGTCACCGGAGAAAGCGGCACAGGTAAGGAACTGATCGCCCGCGCCATCCACAACACGGGAAGCCGGTCCAGCCGCCCCTTTGTCGCCGTTTCCTGCGGAGCGATCCCGGAAACACTGATTGAATCCGAACTCTTTGGCCACGAAAAGGGTGCCTTCACCGGAACGGTGGGCTCCCGTGAAGGTTACCTGGAGCAGGCCGGCGACGGTACGCTCTTCCTCGACGAAATCGGCGAACTCAGCCTCTTCACCCAGGTCAAGCTTCTTCGCGTCCTGCAGCAGCGCGAGTTCTGTCGGCTGGGCAGCAACAAGCTCATCCCGCTGCGCGCTCGCATCGTTTTCGCCACCCACCGCGATCTGAACGAGATGGTGGCCGAAGGCAAGTTCCGCCAGGATCTTTACTACCGCATCAATGTCATGAAGATCGATGCGCCCTCCCTGCAGGATCATGCCGAAGACATTCCGCAGATTGCAGCCCACTTTGTCCGCCAGTATTCCCAGAGCTATCAAAAATCGGTGAGCGAGATTGAGCCGGAAGCCATGCAGATGCTGCAAGGCTATGCCTGGCCGGGGAATGTGCGCGAACTCGAAAACGTCATCCAGCGCGCCATCATCATGGCTCGCGGAGATGTCATCCGTGCCCAGGACCTGCCCATTCATTTCCAGGGCGACACCGTGGTCGACATTGCCGACTACCAGCCTGCCGGTTCTTTCGAGCGCCAACTTCGCGATTACAAGATTCGCCTCGCCGCCACGGCTGTTCGCGAAAACAAAGGTAATAAGACTCTCGCCGCCCGCAGCCTTTGCATCTCGCGCGCCTACCTGCATCGCCTCATCCGCCTGGCCGAAGTCGATCCCATGTTCGATCACGAAGCCAGCGAGATGGAAACCGCCTGACCCCTGTACCGAGCGCGACCTGTCCCCAACCCACTTTCAAATCCCTTCCGCCGGCAGATGGACTCTGCCGGCGAATGTTGTTCTTGCGCCTCTCCTGACTCGTTGGAACCGGCGGCAGGCCTCCTGCGTAGTCAGTTCGTGCCTAGCCGGCATCACCGGGAATACTCTCCTCGCGTTGCTATACTGCACTCAGGTCGGTCCCGGTTGAACACTTCACGGTCGGCGGGTGATTCGAACCAGGAGAACCCATGCCAGTCGTTGAGCTCATCGGCGTCACCAAGGCGTACGACACCAAGGTAGCCGTCAGTCAACTGAGTCTCTCCATTGAAGCCGGCCAGATGTTTGGACTGCTCGGCCCCAACGGCGCCGGCAAGACCA
>CAILBQ010000655.1 GCA_903832475.1 uncultured Acidobacteriota bacterium
ATTCAGGTCCTGGCTCGCGCTGCCAGCCAGATAAAAATCAAGTACGTGCATTTTCGCATCGCGATAAGTCCTGGCCTCAATCCGGGCATTCTGCTTTTTTGCGGCTCCTGGCTGGTTCCACAACATGCCAACAGAGAAAACAACTTCCGCCGGCACATGCTTCTCTTGGTCCGAACCAAGCGGGATTACCAGGATCACCAGGTCGTCCCCGTCGTGTGCCGACTGAATGCGAATCTCGCGCCCCTGCCAGCGAAGCGTCAAGTCGGTATAGCTGCCGTCGTAAGCGTGCGGTCCAGGCACCACCCGCTCATCGAATTTTCCCTGACGCCCGATCAAAGCGGAGGGCAGAAAAGCTTCTGACCCTTCGGTTCCCTGGTCTTTGATGCCTATCTGCACCGCCAAGCCCTCCGGCAGCAAAACCTGGGTCATGACGCTATGGGTATCCCACGTATTCCACCCGCGAGCCAGCCGCCTTTGTAGCCTGTCATACTCGGTTGAACGAGGTGAAGTCGCCTGCGCCAGACATCGCCAAGCTGAAAAGAAACTGGCAAGCGCCACAACCGCGATCAGGGAATTTGAGAGAAACAGAGGCTTGTGCATAGCCCCGAGGTATAGCGTATCGATGCGCTCCGAAGCAACCGCATATCAAGATCGACCGGAGCGGACGATCCAGAAATTGATCGGTCTTATTGAAGCGCTTTCTCGCCAGCCTTGGAACGGATCGTGGCCAACGCCTTCGAGTAACGTTCCGTTTTGGGCTCACCGAGCCCATCCTCGACGCCCTTCCTGTACCCACCCATATAGATCGTGTACATAACTGCCGCGGCACATCCCACCCCGAACATGAAGCCCAGGATCAGCCCGAACAATCCGGCCATGCCAAACACTTCCATCGACCGGTCTCTCTCCTAAAGGCGAGTATGAGTGTGAAAAGCGGTCGGCGCGTCGCGAAACGCTTAGCTTACTGACGAGCGCACTTGCCTTTCACACACACACTCGTTCCGCACACTCACACTGCCACCACAAAGCTGTCTTCGGTTCGCGTCACTGCATGGTACAGCGTATCCCGCTCCACCGGAACCCGTCCTGCTTCGGTAATCAAGCGGCAAAGCTCCTTGCGTGTCATTCCCTGCGGCGTCGTGGCACCGGCATCGTGATAGATCTTTTCCTCGATTACGGTGCCATCCAGATCATCGGCGCCAAACCGCAATGCGATCTGCGCGATCTTGGGAGTCAGCATTTGCCAGTACGCTTTGATGTGCGCAAAGTTATCCAGCAGGAGGCGTCCTACCGCGACTTGCCGAATGTCGGTCAAGCCCGTCGTCACGGGCAGATGATCCAGCGCTGTATTCTCGGGGTGAAATGCCAGCGGTATGAAGGTCTGGAATCCGCCGGTCTCGTCCTGGACCTCGCGCAGCTTGAGCAGATGATCGACGCGGTCCTCGTCATTCTCGATATGCCCGTAGAGCATCGTGGCATTGGACCGGAAGCCATGTTTGTGCGCCAGGCGCGCCGTATTCAGCCACTCCGACCCATCGATCTTGTGGTCACAGATGATGCTACGCACCCGCGTAGCAAAAATCTCAGCTCCGCCACCCGGCATGGAATCCACTCCCGCGATTTTCATTCGGACCAGCGTCTCGTCGATGGTCAATCTGGCCCTTCGAGCCAGGAACGCTACTTCCACCATCGTGAACGCCTTGATGTGCACCTTGGGGAAACGCTCTTTCAAACCCTTGACCAAGTCGAGGAAATACTCAAACGGCAGGTCTGGATGCAGGCCACCCACGATGTGAAACTCCGTGACCGCCTCAGAATAGCCACTGGCAGCCGTTTCAAACGCTTCTTCCAGCGCCATCGTGTACCCGGCCGGATCGCCTTTCTTACGGCCGAACGCACACAGACGGCAGTTGGCAACGCAGACATTTGTCGGATTGATGTGGCGGTTCACATTGAAATACGTCACATCGCCATGCATCCGCTCGCGCACATGATTGGCCAGCCAGCCTACCGCCAACACATCGCTGGTGCCATAGAGCTGAACGCCGTCTTCAAAGCTCAGCCGCTCTCCAGCCAACACCTTTTCCGCAATCGGCTCCAGCCGCGAGTCGTACGTGCGAAAGGAATGTTTCCTGACAGTCTCAGTCTGCATGGCAATCACCTTTCCATAGGATACCGGACCTGCTCTTCGAGGCTCAGTGTTTCGGGCCGGTCGTGAACAAAACGTCACGGTTTCTTCAACTCAGCTACACCGGCTTCGCGCGCTCTCTCCGCCAACACTCCATCCTGCAAGGAAGCGGCGAACCGCGTTCCGCCTGCTGCCCGCGCCAGGAACACTCGAAAGCCCGTATCCACGAAAGTGTAAGAAAAATCTTTGGGATCGATCGAAAACACTCTGGGGTCGGTGTGAGAACTGGCGAGCATGCGGCCTGTCTGCGCATCCCACGACAGGTCGCTCACATCCCGGAGCGAGACCTTCTCCAGCCAGAACCAGCTCTCGCCCTTGTCCCGCGAGACATAAATCCCATCCCCCGCCGCCACCCAAAGCTCGCCGCTCTTGGAAAACGCCACCCGACGGATGTCCTTGACCCGCGAAGGAATTCGCATCGGATCCCAGTTCTTGCCACCGTCCTTCGAATACACCACTCCGGAACGCCTTGCCGCCAGCAGTTCACCATCCCATGCAGCCACCGACCGGTACTCATCCGATCCAAGCACCAGGCCTCCCTGCCAGGTCATCCCCTTGTCGATGCTGGTGAACACGCCTTCGGACGTTGCGGCTACCCAGACTTCGCCAGACAAATTCATCGCTGCGACACGCCCGCTCATCTCGCGCGCCGGCAGTGTGATCGCCTCTTCGCGGTTGATCTTGTGTCCGTTGTTATTGACGGAAACGATCTTGATGCCATGATTGACAACGCTGCTGCGCATCACCCAGTGCGGATCGATAAACCCTTCGCCGGCTTCCAAAGCAAAGATGCCGTGCCCCGTTCCTGCCAGCACTGTTCCATCCTCGGCCTCGGCCAGCGTGAATACGTCTCGCCCCTCAAGCCCGGCGGCGATCTGGCTCCAGTTTGCCCCGCCATCGTTGGTCAAGAATACGCCACCGTAGCTCTTGTCATTGACCACGCCCGCCAGAATGCGCAGCGGATTGCGCGCGTCAGCCACCAGCGCCTCCACCTTGCGTGCAGAAAAGCCCCGGTTTGACTGCGCAAACGTTGCTCCGCCGTCAGCACTCGCCAGGACGCCGCCGCGATCCGTTGCCAGCAGGATATGCCCCTCGTGTTCCGGGTCGAGGTAGATGTCATTGACGATCACGTCTGCGCCGGTAATCCGCTGCCATTCCCGACCAGCGTCCCGGGTGCGGTAGAGCCCCTCCGTGGTTCCCGCATACACCACTTCGCGATGCCGGATGTCCTGCATGAGCACGCGGGTCCGTCTCGCCGTCGCAGGGATTCCCTGAATCTTCTTGAAGAGTTCCCCGCCGTTCTCGCTCTTGTAAATCCCAGAGCACGCGCTGGCATAAACTACCTTGGGCCTTTCTGGATCGAGAATGATCGAGAACACATCCGAATCGTCGATCACACCCTGCTTGATGTTGTGCCAATTGGCGCCGCCATCGGTTGTTTTCCAGGGCAGGTGCCAGGTACCCGCATAAATGACATCAGGGTTTTGGGGATCGATGGCCAGCGACTCCACTTCATGAATCTCCCGGCTCAACGGATTGTCCTGCGGAGGGCTAATTCGCTCCCAGTTCACCCCATGATCTTTGCTGCAATAGATTCCTTCGAGCGTGCCCGTGACGATCTCATTCGCATCGGAAGGCGCCTGCGCCAGCGATCGCACCGATTGCCCTTTCAAGGCCGGAATCACCTGCCAACTCTTACCCGCATCATGGCTTACGAACAATCCGCCGTCAGCTCGATCCGAGCGCCATACACCGGCAAACATCGTTCGCGGATCTGCTTCGTCGACCACCAGACTGTCCACGATCAAATTGCCCCACTCGTCCGTTTTGTCCACCCGGCTCAGGCGCGACCAGTCTTGGCCCCCATCGATCGATTCAAAGACCCAGTTGTCTATGCCCCCAAGATACAGGTGCTGGGGATGCCCGGGAACGGCGGCGAACGCGCGTGCATCTCCCCCATATGGGCCAATTGCTGCCCATGAGGAAGCAACTGGCTTCTGCGACTGACCGTCCAAGATCCTCGGCATTCCGCACGAAAAAAGAGCACATAACGCTAAATACAGGGCGGACACATTGGTGCGGGAGGAGGAGGAAAACTTCATTCTGGCAACAAATCTCCGGAGGGAAACAGAAACTTACATTGCATCGCCGTGACTGGGAACTTGAGACGAATGGGCCGGCGAAGTGATACAAACTCTTCTTACATGATACGTGTTGGGTC
>CAILBQ010000656.1 GCA_903832475.1 uncultured Acidobacteriota bacterium
GACAAGCCTTTGGTCATGCGCGGCCCCATGCTCCATCAGATCATCCGCCAGTTCCTGCAGCAGGTCGAATGGGGCGAACTCGACTACCTCATCGTCGACCTCCCTCCCGGCACCGGCGACGTCGTGATCTCCTTGGTCCAGACCGTCCCCCTTACCGGCGCTGTCGTAGTCTCAACCCCGTCTGACGTGGCCCTTCAGGACGCGCGCAAGGCCCTCGAAATGTTCGCCCAGGTCAACGTCGAAGTTCTTGGCATCGTCGAGAACATGAGCCACTTCACCTGCCCGCACTGCAGCGAAACCATCGACATCTTTTCTCGCGGTGGCGCTGAGCGAACCGCGGCCCAGTTCAACGTCCCTTTCCTCGGCTCCATTGAACTCGTCCCCGCCATCCGCGAAGGCGGCGATCGCGGCATGCCCATCGCCCTCGCCGGCCCCGAGTCCCTCGACGCTGCAGAGTTCTACACCATCACCCGCAAACTCATCGAACGCGCCGAAGACGCCTCCAGCCGCGCCGGCCAGGTCGTCGAGATTAGCTAAACCCACAGCCCGTGACATCCATCGCTCTCGCAACATAACTTCACCCATCCAGCGGCCCTGCTAAGGGCCGTTTGTTTTGAGCCCTGCTTTCTCCATCCTGTATCGTGAGGGAAATCAAGGAGCGCAGTCTTGCCCGGCATCTTCATCAACTACAGGCGCGAAGACAGTGGCGGCTATGCGCCCCAGATCTACCGCGCGCTGCGGGCACACTTCGGCAAGAATCTCGTCTTCATGGACATCGACACTATCCGAGCCGGGGAAGACTATCGCGATGCGATTCGCCAAGCCGTCGCCCAGAGCGACGTCTTCCTTGCCGTCATTGGCCGCAGTTGGCTCCACGCTATCGACGACCAGGGCAACCGCCGCATCGAGCAGCCCCGCGACTTGGTTCGCGCCGAGATCGCTCAGGCGCTCGAAGCCAAACTCCACGTCGTCCCCGTGCTCGTCGGCCACGCGCCCATGCCGTCGGCCAGCACTTTGCCCGATGACCTGAAGCCTCTCGCGTATCGCAATGCCCACGATCTGCCTGAGCAGTTCTTTCAGCAATCGCTGCGTGAACTCATCCGCGCCATCGCACCCCATGTCCACGCCAGGACGCCCATCCCGCGCCGCGTCGTCCTCTACGGAATCGGCGGCACCGCCGCGGTCCTCCTCTCCGCGATCGTGGCCGATGGTATCTTCAAGCCCCGCGTACCCGTTCCCGATGGCGCGAAGACCAATAACCTTACCCCCGAAGATCTCAAGAACATCCAAATGGAGGTTTTGATCGACGAGGCCGGCAAGCAACCCGCAGTGGTGGTCCGCAAGCCCGGCCAGGTCACCGCGCTTCCGCCCGACGTTGCCGGCCCATGGAAGGTCGACCGAATCAATTTCGATTCGCAGGTAACAGGTCCGCAAAAGATGCCCAACGTCGTTTGGACATCGCGCGTATCCCTGGGAGACGCATGGAAGCTGATCGGCTTCGCGCCCGACCAGACCCTGTTTCTCTTCGACGATGAAAGGAACGCCGTCTTCGCCATCAACGATGGCATGGAGCGCTGGGCCTCCAGTGCCGGGCACCTCCTCGGCATCACTCCCGGCGGACGGATCGTCCTCGAAGAACAGCAAGTGGTCCTACCCTACGGAAGCACATTTCTCTGCTTCAACAGCCGCGGCGAAGGCGGCATCTGCCACCGGCCTTTGCAAAAGCCATCCGATCTGATGTCTTTGTCGAACGACTCCGACGGCCGTGCCACAGGTGTCTGCGAGGGCGGATCCGTCACCCTGGCTCACTCCAAAGCAGTGATTCAACTCGATGGCAACTGCGTCAGTTGGGGTATCGCCCGCGACGATCAGGGCAGACTCTACGCCGCCACGGATCGCGGCACGCTCTACTGCTTCGGCGCCGACGGAAAGATACTCTGGACCTACAAGGCAGAAGAGCCGGACAGAAATCCCCCCTTGTTCAGCCATGGCGATGCCGTCTTCGTCGCCAAAGACCATCTCCTCTGCGTGCGCGAGGGGGCCGAGCGCTGGAGACTTCCACTGGACTGGTGTCAACCGCGCCTGGTGGACAAGGCCGGGACAATCTACGTGACACATCAGCCCAAACGGGACGGCAGGATCAACCTCAACACCGTAAGCGCAATTGACCATGACGGCCATCTGCTCTGGAGCCTGCCCACCCCGGGCGCGCCCGCCGCGCTTGACCCGCTCGGCCGGCTGTATCTCACCGACGCAAGCAAAGGATTTGTCCTTTGCCTTGCATGAGAAGGCGGGTGCCCCCGTTCTCGCTTCTGAGACCGAGGATCGCCATCACCGCGTGTACCGCATCTCTCCCGCCGGAATCCCCACCGCCAGCCGATTCACATACGGCGGCAGCGGGCACGTTGCATACGGCGTATACGCACAAGGCGGATTCTGCAGCCGGTTAAAGTCCAGCACCAGCGACCCCGGCTGATCTAGCCCATGATCGGGAAACGCCGTATACAAAAACCGCGATGCCTCATACGTAGTTGTCTTGCTGGTGGCGTCCCGCAGGATAAAGAACAGCTCCTTCGAACTCGGATCCTCCAGCACCGGCTCAAGCTGCACCGTCTTGCCCTCCAGCGTGAACTCCGCCAGCCCCGGCGCCGGCATGTCCAGCGTCGTCCCAATCGCGGTCGGAATCTTCTCTGTATGCGGCGGCGTAAACGGAATCCACTTGGCCGTCACGCGATACGACATATTAGGCGGATACCAGCGCAGCCCCTTGAACGAAGTCCGCGTCGCCGCCTGCGCATCCTTGATACGCAGCGCATAGCGGTCGCCGCGATGCAACAGCACCAGGCTCAGATTCTCGGTCGTGAGCAGGGAAGTCGGCTTCACGTCATCCGGATTCAGCGGCCCCTCCGCCGCCGGCTTGCCATTCAGGTATGTGAACGCAGGGAAACCGCCCTTCGGCGCCACCAGCTTCAACTGGCTTCCTTCGAGGTCAATGACCGCCAAGTGCTCCGGCGCATGCCCTTTGAGCCGAAGTGAATTATCCGCCGCCGCCCCGACCGAATTCACGCCCGGCTTCAGCCAGTCCAGCCCCACCAGCGTCAGCCAGCCGTCTGGCGCTGAAAGCTGCCTCGCCCGCTCCACCCTCCACCGCATCAGGTCATCCATGGCCGCGGCTGAACTCTGCCCAAACAGGCTAGCCGGCCCGACCATCAACGCCGGCGCCACAACCAGCAGGCCCGCCAGCCAAACCGCGCCCAGCGAACTCAACCGGCTTCCAGAAAAACGATCAGAATTTTGATCAACTTTCATGCAATCGAACATACCCTATTCGCCCACTCGTTGTTATTTCCGGCTGCCCACATCCTTGCCCTTGCTTTTCTTCTGTCATTCCCGTCTAAGGAATCTGCTTCTCCAACTCACTGCCGGTACACCCGCGCCTCCCAAGGCTCCATTTGCAGCACTCGGGCTTTCGCCTGCACGCCGCCTTGCGAGATGGAACCGGCCATATTCCCCAGGACCACTCGCCCGTTTTTCATCCCCGCCGGCAGCGCAAACTCTACCGGCTTCCCGGAAAAATTCAGCACCACCAGGTAGCTCGTCTTCCCCAGCGTCCGCGTATACGCAAACACCGCCGGGTTAGCCGGATCGAGATCCTTGAAGTCCCCATAGATCAGCGCCGGCGTCTTCGCCCGCAGCGCAATCGCCCGGGCATAGTAGTGATAAACAGAGTCAGGATCGCCCGTCTCCGCCGCCGCGTTGATCGTCTTGTAGTTCGGATTCACGGGCAGCCACGGCTTCGCTGCAGTCGTAAACCCGGCCTCCGCCGACCCATCCCACTGCATCGGCGTGCGCGCGTTGTCGCGGCTCGTCCGGCGCATGTTCTTCAAAAAATACTCCGCCGGCACCTTGCCCGTTTCCACCATGTCTTTCCACGCGTTCCGCACCGAAATATCATCGAAATCCTCAATCCCCTTGAAGGGATAATTGGTCATCCCCAGCTCATCGCCCTGGTACACAAATGGAGTCCCTTTCAGCGTCATCAGCATGGTCGCCAGCAGCTTCGCCGAAGCCGCCCGAAACGCCTCCGAATCATCCCCAAAGCTCGACACCGGCCGCGGATTGTCATGGTTCGACAAAAAGATCGTGTTCCAGCTATGCACGTCCAGCTTGGCGTCCTGCTCGGTGTAGATGGCCTTCAACTCCGGCAGCGTCCAGTCCCGCCACTTGCCGTTGTCCTGGTCCAGCCGCACGATGGAAAAGTTGAACACCATGTCCAGCTCCCTGCGCCGCTCGTCGACCAGGGATGGAGTTTGCTCCAGGGTCACCCCAAACGCCTCGCCCACCGTCATCACGTCGTACTTCGACAGCACCTCGCGATTCATCTCCTGCAAATACTCATGCAGCCGCGGCCCCATCGCGTACTTGAACTCCGGATGCGGCAACTCGCTTGCCGTCAGGTCGGGAAAGCCCTGGTCCTTCGAGATGAACGGAATCACGTCCATGCGAAAGCCATCCACGCCCTTGTCCAGCCAGAACTTCATCAGGTCGTAGACCTCCTTGCGCAGTTTGGGATTCTCCCAGTTCAGGTCCGGCTGCTTGTCGGCAAAATAATGCAGGTAATACTCGCCGGTCTCGGGATCGAGCTTCCACGCCGACCCGGAAAAGAACGAGGTCCAGTTATTCGGCGGGGCGGACTGCTCAGAGCCAAGCTGGTCGCCTTCGCGCCTGCCCTCGTATTGGCCAAGCGCCTGGTGCGCTCCGGCGCGGACGCCATCGTCATCGAGGGC
>CAILBQ010000657.1 GCA_903832475.1 uncultured Acidobacteriota bacterium
ATCATCGCCGATCCTGATTCACCCACGTTCGGCGGCATCAATGGCAAAGTAGGACAGCGGGTCATGCAGGCTGGTTTGCGCTTCTTCTTCTAAAACGGAGGGCAATATGGCCTGTTGGTTCCATCCAATGGGAATGTTAGGTCTCCAGCCGTGCTGACAGCAGAACGTTAGCATGCCTGAGCAGAGAAAGTGGCTGGCGTCGTTGAAGTTGGTCAATCTCTTCAAATCGCAGTTGGGCACCGATGGGTGTGGGTAGAGCAGATGGAATGTAAATGGCGGTTGGGTGCTGTAACTTTGCTGTTAGTCGGTTGTTATGCGTGCGCATCTGTGCACGGCCAGAGCGACAAGCACCAAGGCAATGTTGAACTACGCACTGGCGATATGAGCATTCAGCTTCATGCCGGCGAGCGGGCAGACCGTCTCATGAGCCTTTCAGGAAGAAGCAATTCCGATAAAAAAAATACTTTGCGCAATGACACCGACGAACCTTTACCGGCCGCTGTGGAAATCGACGGAAAGTCTGTCCCCGTCAGATGGCAGCTTAAGACTTCTTTGAACGCGTCTCCAGACCGCGTGTCTTTTCTCTATGAGTCACCCTCACCTCATCTTCGACTTACTTCAAAATGGGAGGCGAGAGGGGCTTTCGGAGCAATTGAGCATTCCATCCACATCGAGAATCTGACTGCCCGCGAAGTATGGCTGCCTATGGTAGATAGTCTCCGCCTTGACTGGCATGGTGTCTCTCAAAGTTCCTTGCGAAATTTCTACGTCGAAAAAGGCGCTGACACGCCATCGGCGCATGGAATCCACATGGATAACATTGTCGACGGCTATCATTGGATCGGAAAGTCGAGCACGTATGCGCACCCCATCGAAGGTGAGGCGCGTGAGATTGTTCCTGTGGAGATTGTCTATAACTCGGCGGGCGAACAGGCGGGGTGGTACGCGGGCATCGAATTCAGCGGGCGCACACGCATCTCTCTGGAGCGCACGGGAAACAATTTACAAACGGTGCTGGGGCTCAATCCGGAACCGGGGACTTACAAGACCCGCCTTGCGCCAGGCGAAAGTTTTGACACCCCCACGGTCTTCCTGGGTGCTTTCACCGGTGGACCGGATGGTGCGGGCAACCAATTGCGCCCCTGGGTCCGCGCGGTTCTTACGAACCCAAAGGCATGGCAAGACCCTCAGTATCCGTTGATGGTCAACAACAGCTGGGGTAGCGGCATGCAGGTCGATGAAGCCCTTGCGCTGCGCATGATTGGCGAATCGAAAGAACTTGGCTTAGAAATGTTCCACGTGGATGCGGGCTGGTTTCGCGGGGTAGGAGACTGGTATCCCGACACAAAGAAGTTTCCGCACGGGCTTGCCTACGTCGCGGATGAGGCTCACCGGCAGGGTTTGCGTTTTGGCATATGGGTTGACTGGACGCAGGCGGCCCTAGATACCGATCCCGGCGCGCTGAATGTGCATGATCCCAAGGTAAGCGATTGGCTGGCGGCGGATGTTGCTCCAGATTGGAAGCCGGAAGAGTTCAAAGGGCTGACCATCGACATTGGCGACCCCGCGGCGCACGCGTATGCGGCTGGCGAAGTCAAGCGCATCGTGGAGGATTACCACCTGGATATGCTGGAGCATGACGGGTATCTCGTTACCGAGGGATGCACACGTCAGGACCATCCTCACGCGCCGCCCGTGCAAGGTTCGATGAAGAAGCACCACGATAGTGGGTTTGATTTTTATCTCGCGTCTAACTCAACCGACGTGAGTTATCACTCCGTGCGCGCTTACTATGACATCTATGAACGCCTGCGCCGCGAACATCCCGGCCTGTTGCTTGAGATCTGTAATGACGGCGGCCGTATGATGGATTTTGGCTCGGCGTCGCATGGGGATTACTTCTCGATCACCGACACCTACGATCCCCTGTCAAACCGCCGCGCCTTCTTTGACACGAGTTATGTGCTGCCGACCGCCATGCTGGAGAGTTACGTTGAGAAATGGCCGGCTCCCCGACTGGAAAACTTCCTCTACATGTTACGCAGCGGCATGATGGGGTGGACGACCATCATGCTGGACACCACGGTGTGGTCCCAGGAGCAGCACGATGCAGCGCGCAAGGCTTTTGAGTTATACAAACGTCAACTGCGCCCGTTGATTCGGGACGCGCAGCTTTACCATGTTTCAGATCGTCCAGATGGTATTCACTGGGATGGCGTCGAATACTATGATCCGGCGCGCCAAGCGGGCGTGGTGTATGCGTTTCGCGGTTCTGTTCAGGATGAAAAACAGCATCGATTTATTCTGGCCGGGCTAGACGCAAAGGCGAAATACAGGCTGCATTTCGAAGATGGCACATCGCAAGACGAGGAAGTGCCCGGAAGCGAACTCATGGAAAAAGGCTTTGATGTCCGATTGCAAGATCCGTTGAGTTCGGAAATTGTGTTTATTGAGCAAATCGTGGCGGCGAAGCCGTAAGAACAGCAAGGGGTTGGCAATGCAGGGGAAAGAGCCGCAGGTGGCGCAGGAATTCGCGGGTTTGGTTGCTGTGGTAACTGGCGCGGCGCAGGGAATTGGACTGGAGATAGCTCGAGATCTTCGGGCCCGCGGTGCACGCCTGGTACTCGTCGATCGCAATGCGGATAAGGTTGCCGCGGCCGCGGCGTCGATGCTTCAAAGTGGAGAGCCTGCCGTTGACGCGCTGGTGGCAGATTTGAGCGTGCCGGCTGAGATAGACAAGCTGGCGCGCACCGTTGCGGTTCTCTGCACCCAGGTCGATGTGCTCGTGAACAACGCCGCTATCGAACTCGATCTGCCTTTCGCACGCGTGACCGCGGAGATATTCGATCGCGTACTCGCAGTGAATCTGCGCGCGCCCATGTTAATGAGCCAGGCTCTTGCGCCGATGTTTCCTCCGGCCGGTGGAGCCATCGTTAACATCAGCTCGATTCATGCTTCGCATGCCTTTGCTAACTCGATTCCATATGCGTGTTCCAAGGCCGGCTTGGTTGCCCTGACGCGCAACCTCGCGCTCGAACTCGCCCCGCAGAACATCCGTGTCAACGCTGTCTGCCCCGGC
>CAILBQ010000658.1 GCA_903832475.1 uncultured Acidobacteriota bacterium
CTCTTCGTCGTTTACACTAAGAACGTCTCCCGTCCTGCTGCTGCGGCAGAGATCGGCCAGCCAGCGCACCGCAGCCTGAAGGCCCTCGCCACTCGCACAGACCGGCACGCCTCACTCTATAACCTCCCAGCACCACCGACCGCGATGAGCCCGTCCGCAGTCAGAAAGCCACAACCATGAGCAAGTCCCCCACGACCCCGAAATCCGACAAGCCCGAAGCCCCCAAAGGCGACCGACTCCAGAAAATCCTCGCCCAGGCCGGCATCGCCTCCCGCCGCAAAGCCGAAGAGATCATCCTCGAAGGCCGCGTCATCGTCAACGGACAGGTCGTCACCGAGCTCGGCACCCGCGCCGACCCCGCCAAAGACCACATCCGCGTCGACGGCAAGCTCCTCCACGGCCCCGAACCCCAGCGCTACTTCATGGTCAACAAGCCCCGCGGCTACGTCACCACCACCGACGACCCCGAACACCGCCCCACCGTCCTTCAGCTCCTCGGTCAGGACAAACAAAAGCAGGTCGTCGGCGAGCACCAGAAGCTCCCCCGCCTCTACCCCGTCGGCCGCCTTGACTATCTCTCCGAAGGCCTCCTCCTCATGACCAACGACGGAGACCTCGCCAACCGCCTCTCCAAGGCCTCCACCGGCGTCGAAAAAACCTACCTCGTCAAAGTCTCCGGCGCCCCCACCCCCGCCGCCATCGACCAGCTCCGCCGCGGCATCATGATCGACCGCGGCCGCCTCGACGAGGTCCGCTCCGGACGCCGCGACCGCATCCTCACCCAGCCCGCAAAGATCGAGCAGGTCCGCTCCGGCGACAATCCCTGGTACGAGGTCACCCTCACCGAAGGACGCAACCGCCAGCTCCGCAAAATGTTCGAAGAAATCGGCCATCACGTCGAAAAAATCCGCCGCATCGGCTACGGCGCCCTCGTCCTCGACGTCCCCCCAGGTGCTTTCCGCGAACTCTCCACCGGCGAAGTGCAGGCCCTCGGCCGCGCCGCCGCCGGTAAAAAGGTCGAACGCAAAAAGACCCTCCCCGAAGCCGCCCAGCTCAAGAAACCAGTCCCGCCCCGCAAGCGCCGCTCCCCCAATCAACCCGCGCGAAAAAGAGCTTCCTGACGGGCAACCTATCGCCTGACGATGATTCTCCCGAAAGTCACGCAACTCCAGTCTCGCCATCTCTCGTCCTTATGAGAGAGGTTACAAATGCATAGCTTCAAACTGGCTTTTCTGTCCGCGGCTGCCGCGGCTGTCTTTATCCTTCTGCCTGCTCAGTCCTCGCACGCTCAGGTCTCGGTTGGCATCAACATCGGTGAACCCAACTGCCCGTACGGCTACTACGATTACGCTCCTTACAACTGCGCTCCGGACGGCTATTACGGCCCCGAATGGTTCGCGGGCGGCCACTTCGTCGGCGCCGGCAAGTGGTTCCACGGACCCGCAAGCTTCCACGGCAATGTAAACAACCACTTTGACCCGCAACACGGTTACAAGGGCAAATTGCCGGAAAAGGGAC
>CAILBQ010000659.1 GCA_903832475.1 uncultured Acidobacteriota bacterium
GGGAATCTGCTTCTGTTCTTACCCTTGCTTTTCTTTCCGTCATTCCCCTCAGGGGAATCTGCTTCTATCTTTGCCTTTGCCCTTGCTTTTCTTTCTGTCATTCCCCTCAGGGGAATCTGCTTCTAACTTTGCCTTTGCCCTTGCTTTTCTTTCTGTCATTCCCCTCAGGGGAATCTGCTTCTGCCTTTGCCTTTGCTTTTCTTTCCGTCATCCCTTCACGACAATCTGCTTTCCCACCACTCTGTTCTTCTCATCCCAAACCAACCCCCCGCCCCGTCATAGATAATGGACCGCGTAAACATCCGCAGGAGAGCCATGTCCTTTCAAAGCAACCGCCGCAGCTTCCTCGTCGCCAGCAGCCTCACCGCGCTCGCCTCATCCCGCGCATTCGGAGCCAACGACACCCTGCGCATCGGCGTCATCGGCGCCGGCGGCCGCATGAAAAACCTCCTCGATGCCGCCGACAAAGTCGGCCTCTACCAGATCGCCGCCGTCGCCGATGTCTACAAGCCTCACGCCGAAGCCCTCCGCGAACGCTCGGGAGGCACCGCCACCACCCACCTCCACTACCAGGAAGTCTTTTCCCAGGACGTCGACGCCGTCCTCATCGCCACCCCCGACCATCACCACGTCCGCATCGCCACCGACGCCCTCGCCGCCCACAAAGACGTCTACTGCGAAAAGCCCGTCACCCACACCATCGACGAAGGCGCGGGGCTCATCAAGGCCGTCCACGCCAGCAAGCAGGTCTTCCAGTGTGGCATGCAGCAGCGTAGCTGGCCCCACTTCCGCGACGCCGTCGAACTCGTCCAGTCCGGCGCCCTCGGCCGCGTCGTCCAGATCCGCACCTTCTGGTGGCAGAACTACACCCCCCACGTCTCCCTTGAGCCCGACTGGACCTCCGCCGATCGCCCCCTCAATATCGAAGACCTCGACTGGAAACTCTGGCTCGGCAACGCCCCCGAACAGCCTTTCACCAAGGAAAAATACTTCCTCTGGCGCTGGTTCTGGAACTTCGGCGGCGGAGCCATGACCGACCTCTTCACCCACTGGATCGACATCGTCCACTGGGCCATGAAATCCGACACCCCCAAAGAAGCCTTCATGATGGGCGACAAGTTTTTCTTCGACTCCTGGGACTGCCCCGACACCATCCAGGCGGCCTTACGCTATCCCGGTTTCGACGTCGTCTACGAAGGCAACATGGTCTCCTCCATCGATGAGGGCGGCCTCGAGTTCCGCGGCACCGAAGCCACCCTCAAGCTCAACCGCGGCGGCATGAGCCTCTCCCGCGAACGCATCCCCGGCAAGTCCAACCCCATCCTCTCTGAAGCCAGCGCCATCGACGGCACCACCACCCACATGCAGAACTTCTTCGACTGCATCAAGAGCCGCAAGCAGCCCAACGCCCCCGTCGAAGCCGGCGTCGCCGCCGCCCGCGCCGGCCAGATCGCCAACCTCGCCCACCAGAACAACGGCCACATCATGTGGCCCATGAAAGCCTGATCCGAAACCATCCTGAATCGCTTAGCTTCCCGGGAGCGACCCCATGAAAGCCGCCTTACTCACATTCAACGGCACCGTCGAACACGATCCCGCCATCGACGCATGGTTCAAAGAGCATGCAGGCGAACTGGGCTCCATCGCGCGCCATTGGTTTCAAATCATGCGCAACTGTGGCGAC
>CAILBQ010000660.1 GCA_903832475.1 uncultured Acidobacteriota bacterium
AGCTGAGCACAGTTGACCTCTGGCGTGTTTCACTTCGGCTAAGTCTGTTTCTCTTCTTTCACGTCCAAAATCACTTCGTATTTGTACGGCATCAGCAGTGAGCGCGGGCTTGTTGAGGACCTACGCATCGATCTGCTGAAGACCGCATAAGACCAAAGGTGTCAGGGCTTCACTACGGGCAATTCAATGAAACTGGCATCGACTGTTGAGTGATAGATCTTCTGCTCGGCTTTTTGGTATTGGGCTGGCTGGGCGAAGAAGATGTTGGGAACAAAGGTTTGCGGGTTGCGGTCGTAGAGCGGGAACCAGCTGGATTGCACCTGCACCATGATGCGATGACCGGGAAGGAAGACGTGGTTTGCGTTAGGCAGATCGAAGCGGTAGGGCATTGGGGTGTTGGCGGGGATCGGCTCCGGCTTCTCGAGGCTCTGACGGTACCGTCCGCGGAAGATGTCTGCCGCAATCATCAATTGATAGCCACCCATCCACGGTTCGCCCGCGACTTCATCGGGATAGAGATCGATTAGCTTTACCACCCAGTCTGAGTCCGTGCCGGAGGTGGAAGCAACGAGGTTGGCGATGGGCTGGCCGGAGATGGTGACGGGCGCGGCCAGTGATTCGGAGATGAAGGTGGCTACGTCTGGACGGCCCGATGCGTTGCGTTGATCGGACGCAAGCCAGTTCGCCCACACACAGCCAGCGGCGTAGCACACCGGCTGGTTGGGGCGCGGAAGGTAAGGGACTGGATGAGCTGGGTCGGAAAGATATCCGGTGAAGGGAGATTCAGTCGCCGTAGGTGCAATGAAGCTCAACATAGCGTTGGCATGCAGGTAAAGGCGAGTATTGGGTTGCGCGACGGGCCAGGCGGATAGATTCTGCCATTGATCGGTGCCGGACTGGTAGGCAGTAACAGTGGCGATGGCGGATGCTGGGGTGTCGCCCTTCAAATATTGGGCGAGAAAGGGCGCGAGAATGCGCTGACGCCAGTAGAGGGATGGATCAGAGGGAAAGTGAAGTTGGTTGGCGCCGAGGTTGCTGCCGTCTTCGATTGCTCCGCCGTGGTGCCATGGGCCGAGAGTGATGTGGATGAGCCCATCTTTGTCGTAGGGCTTGATAGCTTTATAGACTGCGGTGGCACCGTAAATATCCTCGGCGTCCCAGAGCGAATGCACAAGCAAAATAGGCACCGTTGGCGGGTGCACGGCGTACTGTGCGGCGAGAATCTTGTCGACGGCCTGGTCCTGCCAGAAGGAGTCATACGCGGGGTGGGCGACGAGCTTCCGCCAGAAGCCCATCTGATCGAGGCCGCGGCGTTTGCCGAGTTCACCGGCCGAGACTGCGCTCATGTAAGTGTCATAGTCGTCAAAATTGGAGGTCCACCAATGCGCAGAGTTGTCGCGGGTGCCGTCCTGTTCGTAAATGTAAGGCTCGTTGTTTTCGCGAAAGGCGCCGTTGTGGAACCAGTCGTCCCCTCGCCAGCCGTCAACCATTGGATTCATGGGAACGGCAACTTTAAGAGCCGGGTGAGGATTGACGAGTGCGGCCAGAGAAGTGAAGCCGTCGTAGGAGAT
>CAILBQ010000661.1 GCA_903832475.1 uncultured Acidobacteriota bacterium
CTGTCGTCGTCCACGAGGAAGCGCTGGAAGTCGTCAAGTGTGAAGGCGCGCGGCTTCTCCTCCAGGCTGCAGCGGCCGGCGCGGTCGGCGCCCAGCACGTCGTCGTTGCCGCCCAGCACCAGCACATGTTGAAAGTCCTGGATCGCAGCGGCATAATCCTTCTCGCTCTCATGCGCTTCGCCAGATGCTTGCAGCATCCAAACCGAGTCCGGAGCTTTGTCGCGCAGCTTCTCCATCATGAGATAGGTGTAGTTCCCATAGATACGACTCGTGTGATACAAGATCTCCGGATCGTCGGGATACAATTTGTTCAACGCCAGCGCGGTCTCAATTGCATCGGGATTGCGTCCCATCCCTGTATACACACGCAGCAGTTGCAGGCCGCACATCCGCCTTACTTCCGTATCGCCGCTCTGCTTGAATCCCTTTTCCAGTCCCGGCAGCGCCTCACTGAATCGCCCCAGCTCTGCCAGCGACATACCCAACAGGCTGTCCAGTTTTGGCAGGCCCGGCTTGAGCTTCTGGGCCGTGCGAATCTCACTGACCGCTGATCCATACTGACGCAGCTTGAAATCAATTAGACCAAGCGTGGCGTGCACCTCCGCGATGCGAGGCTCGAGCTTGGCCAGCTTCTCAAAATTGTCTTGTGCAATGGCGTATTGTCCCGCCGCCAGCGCCTGCTGCCCTCGATCCGCGCAATCAGCCGCCTGATCTCCACTCTGTGCCCGTGCGCCATGCGAACCGAGGAACAGAACAGCTCCTCCCAGCAAAATCCAACTCAGGTTCGATCGTTTGTTCATCATTACCTTGTTCA
Organism: uncultured Acidobacteriota bacterium; assembly: GCA_903832475.1. Taxonomy (GTDB): domain Bacteria; phylum Acidobacteriota; class Terriglobia; order Terriglobales; family Acidobacteriaceae; genus Acidicapsa. The sequence goes on from CAILBQ010000661.1 coordinate 815, forward strand.
ACATCCTACCGTAGAAAGAACCGCCACGCCGGGTAGGGCGTGGCGGTGTTGGAATCACATCGAGATTGCGAGTTAGTCCTTTCTGAATCCGCCTCAGAAGGTAATCTTGCCACTCAACTGCAGAATACGCGGAGAGGACGAACCAACGATCTTTCCTCCAGTAGCCGCTGAACTGCTCGTCGATGCATCGATCGTCTCGTTTCCACCCGATCCGCCGACAATCAGCCCGCCTACGTCTCCAGCGTATTGGTGATGGTTGAAGGTGTTGAACGTGTCCACGTTGAACTTAAAGCGGAATCGCTCACCCAATGAGAAGTACTTGCCAAAACCCATGTCCCAATTGTCGATGCCCGGCTGACGCAGGATATTTCTTCCTGAGTTACCGTACACACCCGGCGCGGCATTGGTAAAGCATGCCAGATTAATTCGCTGGAACTTGGTGGACGTATCGCTGATCTTGCAACCGGGCGTGTAGTCCGAGTGAGGATTCTGGCTGTCGTTGTAGCCAAAAAGATCTGAACCGCCTACGCTGTACGGGAATCCTGTCTGGAAAGTAGTGATGCCCGTGAGCTGCCAACCTCCCACAAGAACGTCGGCCGCCCGATTGATCCCGCCAGCCAGCTTCTTGCCCCGTCCAATCGGCAGCTGCCATACATAGCTGGCGACAAACCGGTGATCCACATCAAAATCCGATGGACCATAATCCAGGTTCGGATTGTGGTTGTTCTCAAAGCCCTGGTACCCGCTGCCCGTAGCGCCAACGCCCGCTGCCGCTGACTTGTCATCCATACTGCGCGCCCACGTGAAAACTCCCGTGACTGCCAGATCATGAGCGCGATGTTCAAACTTGATGTTCATTGCGTTGTAGTGCGAGTAACCTGACCAGTCGCTGTCAATGTAAAATCCATTGAAGTTCGGGTAAGGCAAGCGGCTTGTCGTTGTGCACGGCGCATCGTTGATATGCACTGGTTTGTTCGTGGTGGGATCAATCTGCTGACAGAACGCCAGGCTGGCCGACGGTATCTGGTACGGTTGGCTGATGTTTCTGCGGTCGAGCAGGTGAACGGCATGCGTTCCGATGTAATTCACTTCCAGGGTCGTGTTCTTGAAAACTTCGCGTTCTGCTGAAACGGTCCACGACTGAACGTAAGGATTTCGTGGATTTTCAGATTCGATAACCGCGATGAACGATAGCGAAGATTCAGGAAACGGTCCCAGCGTTTGATAACTCGGGAAGAGATCGTTGCTCAACTTGGGCTGACTCCCTACCGTCGCCGGGGTGAGATTGTTACGGACGCTGTAGGGATAGATGTCAGCCGAGTCATCGATCTCGCGGCCTTCAGCGGAGTCGAAGAATATTCCATAGCCGCCGCGAATCACCGTTTTGTCATTGAAGCGATAGTTGATGCCGAACCGAGGCGCAAATGGCGTCTTAGAGCCCGGATGAGGAACTTTGCCGCAGTAACGCAGGATGGGTCCGCCGTTGATGCCGACGCCCGGAGCTACACCATCCGTGGTCAACTGTGGATCGGCATAGCACAAGCCGCCTTGTGCGTTGTTTACATCGCGCCAGAAGAAGTGGTTCGACGCTTCATAAGCCGCTGCACGATAATCCCAACGCATGCCGATATTCAGCGACAGCTTTTGGTTCACCTTCCAGTCGTCTTCGGCATACGGAGCAAAGTAGCTGAATACGTGATCCTGAGGATTGCCGGCACCCGAAGTGGGAGGTATTGCACCAGGAACAAATCCGCCAACACTGCCATAGTAGCCAAGCAGCATATCTGCGACCGCGTTTCCAGTTCCGCAAAGACCTGTGGAATTAAGGCAGCTCGATGCTCCGGTATCCGGATTGGTCTCATTGTTCTTTTGGACTGTGGATGAGTTGAAACCCCAGTCTCCGTAAAAATCATCATCAAGATTTCGAATCAGTCTCCAGCGTCGGTAATCCACGCCAAAACCTAGCGTATGCTTCCCATGAATGCTGGTGAACGAATCCGCATATTCCCACGATGGACCATTCGATCCGCTATACGAATTGACCGAACCACCCCCGCTGGAAAATGTCGACAAACCGACGTTAGGATACGTCTGCTGCATCGGTCCAAACGACGTGAATACTCCCGTCAGATTCAACGCGCTGACAAAAGCCGCGGAGGGTGCCAGCTTGTCGCCTTCGGGCGCATTGGCCGTCAGGTGGCCAAAGCGGAAGTTGTTCACGTTCTTGGCGCCGAGGTTGATGGTATGTGAAATTTCCCACGCTGTCTGGTCTTCGATGTATTCCTCGATCCCATAGTCCAGCGAACCGGAGTTATACAGCGAGCTGTTTACATAGTTCGCCTTGGTATAACGGCCAAACACAGAACCCAGTCTGCCCAGATTCTGATCGCCACGGTAGGTCTGTTGATTGGTTGTCAACACACCAGGAATGGATGCGACGAAATTGGTGATTCCCTCAGGTTGATTCGCAATCGAAGGCGTTGCCCAGTACTTGGCTCCAATCGCCACTTGTCCGATGCGTGCCGTCTGTGCCGAGGCTGGCACCACATTCCCTGGGAAATTGTGTCCCGTCGTCGGATCGACAGGCATGCAGTTACCGCCTACAGACAACAACGCTGTGCACTCCGCGGTGCCGTAGTCAGGCAGCGGACCACCCGGAAGGTTGACGCCGTTTACCATGCCCTTCGCCGCGTACGTTTCATTCGAAAAATCACCAGTAAGAATCGCTGGATTCGGTACCGTCTCGGAAACGCGGCTCCCATTGTTAATCCGCCAACCTTCGTAGTTCGCCATCCAGAAGCTCTTATCCCGCCCGTTGTAAAGCTTCGGAATGTACACCGGACCTGACGCCACAAATCCAAACTGGTTCTGCCGAAGCACCGGGTTCGCCGTTTTGATCCCCGTCACTTCATCATTCGCATTCGGAAAGGGCAGCGCGTCGAACGCGTTGTTTCGATCCGTCTCAAACAACACACCGTGAATCTGGTTCGTCCCGCCCTTGCTGACAATGTTGATCTGGCTGGCGCTGAATCCATACTCTGCCGGATACGTCCCGCTCTCCACCTTGAACTCACCAATGGCATCCTGCGAAAGAATGACCGCCGGCGTCACCAGCGCCGCATCGGTATTCACCAAGCCATCCAGCGTGTAGTTGTTGCCTTCCGGCCGGCCTCCGTTGATGCTCACCGCCGCGCCTTCGCCCTGCCGCATTGTGCCCTGCTCGCCGCCCACCGTGACCGCGCCCGCGCCAACCAGCAGCAGCTGCATGAAGTTGCGCCCGTTCAGCGGCAATTCCCCAACCTGCTCGCCGCTGATTTCCTGGGACAGCGACGCTGTGTCCGTATCCAGCGTGACCGCATCCGCCGTCACTTCCGTCGTCTCCGTCACCGCGCCCGGCTTCAGTTGAATATCAATGCGCACCTTCTGGTCCACGGTCAGCGTGAACACATCTGTCAGCGACTTCTGGAATCCCGCGAACTCCGCCGATACCCGGTACGTTCCCGGGTTCAGCGACGGCGCGTCAAAATCACCCGCCGAACTGGTCACCGTTCGATACGCCACATTCGTCGCCGTATTGGTGACCGTCACCTTCACATTCGGAAGCACCGCCCCAGTGCTGTCGCTCACCGTTCCAAGGATGCTTCCAGTCGCGCCAGCCTGCCCGTACACCCGGCCGCTCAAAACCAGCAACAAGAGCGCCACAAGTAGCATTCCACTTCTTCGAACCATGGTGATACCTCCTCAATTTTTCAACCGGCACCCGTCAGAAAATTTCATCCTCCGGATCACCCTGTTTTGTTCTGTTTCAGGTTTCAGGTGTCCGGTGTTCATAACTTTCGGGGATGGGGATGCAAGTGCAACGCGAGACTAACGATCACTTTTAAGTTTTGTCAAGTGAGAATTGTTTTCTCTTTGAAATTCGATTTGCAGTCAGATTTCGCGTCGCAACCGTAAGTTTCGAAAATAAGGCGTTCCGAAAATTTCCAATTGCGAGCTCAAATCGGACAAGGAATGTGCAAAACGAAGCACTCCGCCCCCAAGCTGGCTCAGTGAAACGAATTAGTAGCCAAAATGTACTTACCTATTGAACTTCCTTGACGATACAAGAAAAAGGCCACCCATTTTCAGGTGGCCTCCACAGCAAAACGTCTTCCCTTACGCGTAGCTCGACACCGCCGATGCCCGCCCTGCCCGCTCCTTCGTAATCCGTTCCACGTAGCCGTTCGTCCGAATCTCCTCCAGCGGATTCTCCGGAAGGCTCTTCGACAATCGCCACTCCGCAATCAGCGGGCGAACATCCCGCCAGAACGCTACCCGGAATTCCTCTTCCGCTCCCACGAGGTCGCAGCTCTCCTGCCGGATCGCCAGCAGTTCATGATCCACTAGCGCCGCCTTCAGCCACAGCTCCTGCGCCGTGCACACCGTCTGCACCATCGCCTCCATCTTGCCCTTCAAGTTGTGGCTCTGGTCGATCATGAACGCCACATCCAGCGCCTTCCCTTCTGTCTCCGCGAGCAAAATCTCGTGGAAAATCCGGAAGATCTGGTAAGGATCAATCGAGCCCAGCGTCAAATCATCGTCCGCATACCGCCGGTCGTTGAAGTGGAATCCGCCCAGCATCCCGGTATGAATCAACCACGCCACCAGCTGCTCGATGTTCTGACCCTGATAGTGGTGCCCCGTATCCACCAGCACTCGCGCCTGCGGTCCAGCCACCTGCGCCAGGTGCAGCGCCATCCCCCAATCGGCAATGTCGGTGTGATAAAACGCCGGCTCAAACGGCTTGTATTCCACCAGCAGACGCTGCCCCGGCGCCAGCGCCGCATGTGTCTGCTGCAACGCTTCCTCTAGCCAGCCAATGCGTTTTCGCATATTCTGCGTGCCAGGATAATTCGATCCATCCGGCAGCCACAGAGAAACATCCCGCGACCCCAGCGCTCCTGCAATCTGTACCGAAACCATCATGTGTTCCAGCGCCGCTGCGCGAACCTCCGCGGAAGGATTGCACAGCGAGCCAAACTTGTATTCCTGATTCTGAAAGAGATTGGGATTGATCGATCCTGCTCGAATCCCATACTCCGTCTCCAGCGCCTGCACCTTCTCCACATCGTCCAGCGCATGTGGCAGATCCCACAACACGTGCAGCGCCATGGTCGGCGTCGCCCCCGTCAACCTCTGAATCTCCGAAGCGTCGCTGAATTTCTCTTCAATCGAAGACGCCGCCGCTGCCTGAACAAACTTGCCAAACCGCGTTCCCGTGTTCGCAAAACCCCACGAAGGAATCTCGATCCGGAATGCGTCCAGCGCATCGAATGCCTGCCGCTGTAGGTTCTTCTCCGCACACATAGGCTTACCTCTCAGGCTTCGCGCACCTTCTGGACCGCAAAGCTCCACCCTTCA
>CAILBQ010000662.1 GCA_903832475.1 uncultured Acidobacteriota bacterium
CCGATGCCGTGACCATGCCGGACCAGTTGCGCCAGCGCGTTGGGTTTGCGTTGAGCCAGATCTTCGTCACTTCGCTGAATCAGATCATGTACAACGCCAACATGATTCCCTACCAGGACATGCTGCTGGCGGATTCCTTCACGAATTACAAGCAGATCATGACGGATGTGACGCTGAGCCCAGTGATGGGCCAGTACCTGAACATGGCCAACAATGCCAAGGCTAATCCGTCCATCGGCAGCCTGGCGAACGAGAACTACGCCCGTGAACTCATGCAGCTCTTTACGATCGGCGTTAATGAACTCAATGCCGACGGCTCGACCAAGCTGGATAGCCAGGGCATTCCGATTCCGACGTATTCGCAATCGACCATCGAGCAGTTCGCGCGGGTGTACACGGGATGGACGTATGCTCCGAAGGCGGGTTCGCCGGTGAAGTGGCCAGGCAATCTGAGCAACTATGGGCCGATGGTGCCGTATACCGCGGAACATGATTCAGGGTCAAAGGTGTTGCTCAACGGCTATGTGTCGCCAGCCGGCCTGACTCCCCAGGCGGATCTGACAAATGCGCTGAACAATGTATTCAACCATCCCAATGTTGGTCCGTTTGTTTCGCGGCTGCTGATCAAACACCTGGTCAAGAGCAATCCTTCGCCGGCTTACATCGAGCGTGTCGCCGCCGTGTTCGACAACAATGGCAGCGGCGTGCGCGGCGATATGAAAGCGATCATCAAGGCGATTTTGCTGGATGAAGAGGCCAGGGCGAACGACCAGGGCGGAGAAGACCAGGCCACCGATGGCCACCTGCAGGAGCCCGCGCTGTTTGTAGCCGGTATGTATCGCGCTTTCTCGGGAACGATGACCGACAGCAACAACTATCACTACTACCTGAGCACGATCGGTCAGAACCTGTTTTCCTCGCCGGATGTCTTCAATTATTACGACTGGGACTACCAGATTCCGGGAACGGATCTGCAAGGCGGCGAGTTTGAGATCAACACGCCGAACAGCGCGGTGCTTCGAGCCAATCTGGTAACGGGGTTGTTTGGAGCGTTCTCGAATGCGGTTCAGTCGGGAGGTTCGGGCACGTCGGTGGATCTGACTCCTTACCTCTACCTGGCGACGAACCCCACGCAACTGGCCAATGCCCTTGATCTGACGCTGACGCACGGAACAATGCCCGCCGCGATGAAGAGCATCCTGGTCAAGGCGATTACGGAAGAGAGCGGCGGGAACTTGCGCCGAGTGCAAAAAGGGGCGTACCTGATTCTCACGTCGAGTTACTACAACGTGTGGCACTAGGAAGCCGATGCTGAACGGACGCAGGCGCGTTTGACTTCCTAACCGGCGCTGCCAGGATGAGCAAACAGCAAAGAGTTATCGCAGAATTATCGAGATTTACCAAGGAGACTTAGATGTTGATTCGTTCCCGTAGAGAGTTTCTTCGCGCTACCGTGAAATCCGCAGCCGCCCTGGGCGCCGGCAGCGTTCTGGCCAAGTTTGGCGAAATGAATGCCCTTGCCGCAAGTTCAAACGGTTACCAGGCGCTGGTCTGCATTTATCTTCAGGGCGGCAATGACGGCCATAACACCATCATTCCTATCTCGACCGCACAGCAGAATTACAGCCTTTACCAGAAGACCCGCCAGGGGCTGGCGCTTCCCCAGTCTTCTCTGCTCAGCGTACTGAATGGCAGCGATTCTTATGGATTGCATCCCGGCATTCCCGAGTTACGAGCGCTTTATAACCAGGGCAAGGCGGCGGTGCTGGCCAATGTCGGGAACCTGGTTGCTCCTATCGATCGCACCGGTTACCAGAGCAACAATCTGTCGCTGGTCCCTACGGCGCTGTTTTCGCACGTGGATCAGGCTTCACAGTGGCAGAGCGCAATTACCAACAGCATGGCGGGCAATGGCTGGGGCGGGCGCATCGCGGATGCCTTGCAATCGCAGAACGGCTCCGCCATTTTCCCGTCCGTTTCGAACATGGCGCAATGCGGGCTTTTCTGCACGGGGAAAGAGACCTCGCCCGCTTCGGTACCACCACCCAACGGAACTAATGGCGCGACCGGCATGGCCACGCTACTGGATGCGAGTTACTACGGCAACCCGACCAGCGGAGATATGCAGCAGTTACTGAGCTTCGACAACGGGTTGCAGTTAGTGCAGGCAGGGAATGGAATTCTCAGCCGCGGCAATGCGTATGCCACGACGCTGAGCGGGCTGCTCAAGACTTCCAACATTACGACTCCGTTTCCGGGTAGCAATCCGCTGGCGGCACAGTTGCTGACGGTGGCCAATGTTATGTCGGTTCGCAGCCAGCTTGGGTTGAACCGGCAGATTTTCTTCTGCCAGCTTGGAACGTTCGACACGCATGCTTCGCAGCACGCCACGCAGCAGGCGCTGCTGACGCAACTCAGTCAGGCGATTTCAGCGTTTTACACCGCCACGCAGGAGATGGGTCTGGCGCAGCAGGTCACGACGTTCACCATTTCTGAATTTGGCCGGACGTTGACGCCGAGCGGGAATGACGGCAGCGACCATGCCTGGGGCAATCACCACTTCATGATCGGCGGTGCGGTAAAGGGCGGGAAGTTTTATGGCAAGTTCCCCGAGCTGGCAGTTGGAGGCAGTCTGGACGCCAACAACCGGGGGACATTCATCCCGACGACGAGCATCTCGCAATACGGTGCAACGCTGGCGGAGTGGTTCGGCGTACCGGCGGCGAGCATCAGCAGTATCTTCCCCAACATCGGCAACTTCAGTTCCAGCAACCTTGGTTTTCTGGCTTAGATTTTCAAAGAAACAAACGCAGGGGTAAGGGCCGAGTCGGGAGAGCATCCCCGGCTCGGCTTTTGTTTTGCGCGCGAAGTGGCGGAAATGCGGTGGAGGCGTAGGTTTCGGTAGAAGATTCGCACTTGGGGCGATGTCTATAGACAAGTGTCATTGCCAAATGCCAAACTTTTCCCCACAGGAAATCGGGGTTTTCCCTGCTTTCCTGCTCGTTGCACGGGAACTGGTGACAGCTGCGAAACAAGCTTGAACAGTTTGCTAAGCCGGCTGCGCCCCGGAGTGGGTAGTTTTGGTGAGTTGTCGAAACCTCGTGGCTGTGGGGCGATCAAAAGCCAACGGATCGCCGCGCTTCGGGCCGATTTTGACGATGCTTGGGGCGAGCATGCTGATGCTGCTGGCCGGATGCCATCGCCACGACACCGGCGTCGCCACCTCGCAGCACCTTGATTTCAATCAGGACGTGCAGCCGATCCTGGCCAGCCGCTGCTTCAGTTGCCATGGCCCCGATCCGGAGATGCGCAAGGCCGGCCTGCGGCTTGACCTGGCCGAGTGGGCGATGAAGAAGCGGTCGGGGCATCCGGATGCGATTGTCCCGGGGCATCCTGACGAGAGCGAATTGATCAAGCGGATTGAGTCCAAGGATCCACATCACCTGATGCCGCAGACCTCGCTGGGCGAGGCCAAGCCGATGAAGCCGGAGGAGATTGCCGTGCTTCGCCAGTGGGTGAAGGAAGGCGCAGTGTACCGGCCGCACTGGGCGTTCGATACTCCGATGCGAGCCGCGCTGCCCAGCGTCGCGAATGAAGCGTGGACGAAGAATCCTATCGATCGGTTTGTGCTGGCGAAGTTGACCAAGGAAGGGCTGAAGCCTTCGCCGGAAGCAGACGAGGCGACGTTGATCCGGCGAGTCACGCTTGATTTGACGGGTTTGCTGCCGACGCCCGCCGAGGTGAAAGCGTTTGAGGATGACAAATCTCCGGGGGCTTACGAACACTTGGTCGATGGCCTGCTGGCGCGCCCGGCGTATGGCGAGCAGCGGGCCCGGTACTGGCTGGATTACGCGCGTTACGCAGACACTTACGGACTGCACTATGACAACAGCCGGTACATCTGGCCGTATCGGGACTACGTTGTGCGCTCGTTCAACAGCAACAAACGATTCGATCGGTTTGCCATGGAGCAGATCGCGGGCGACCTGCTGCC
>CAILBQ010000663.1 GCA_903832475.1 uncultured Acidobacteriota bacterium
CGCAGATAGCGGTATGCGCAATTTGTGGTACAACCAAGGCCCACAGAGAGACGTCAGCCAGTCTTTTCCGATATGGGAATTTTTCGTGACAAGATGGTAAAAACATTCCCATTCTTGCGAAGCAGTGATGTCAGCCTCTTCCATTCCGAAAAATTCCTGCTATGCTCTCTTTCAGCAGCTAACTAAAGTGTCCTTTACTGTACAAACTTATTCCTCCCAGCGTCTGTGTGCACCACTGACGTGACTTTCAAGTTAAAGCCTTGGCCACTCCAACATTGACTTCGTGATTCGTCTTCATTCACCCAAAAAGGGTGACATCCCCGAAGCGTAATTTCGTTGTCAATAAAGCGACATCGTGCGGCGCACTTCTGCGGCGTGACTCAGCAGAGCCTGTGCCCCAATATGCCGTGAACGGTCTATCGCGATCGCGCTCAGAGCGACGTTGCGGGATCAGTGAGACTTCGTGTGCCTTGAACTGGAGGGCGAACGAACATCTGAACTCCGTCACTTACGCGCGCCTCGTCAGGAGCTCGAAATGAACGAATTAAAGCTGGGATCCAGGCTACACCTTATTGCAGCCATTTTTCTTCTTGGGTCTTTCTCGTGCGCTCCAGCCGGTCTGGCTCAATCCACTACGACCAATATTCAAATCGGCAATACTGTTTTGCAGACGCCTGTTCATCGCCTGGGCGTAAACCTTGGAGACCAGGGGTACTGGGACTCGGGACAGATGATGAAGAACCTGGTGTTTGAGAATCCCGGGTTCGAGGGATTGAAATACCGCGTGATTCTTCATTGCGCGTCGGTGACCGCGAACAGCTGCACGGATGACAACGGGTATAACGGTCAGCCGAACGGGTACTGGGCCGGCGGAACGTACAGCGTGCTTTCCGGCGCCGCGCTGGGCACGACGGGAACAGTGGTGAGCAACACGCTGGGCGCCTCCGGTTGCGGAAGCTGCGGGCCGACAATTGTGTTTGACAAGAGTGTGAACATGGCGGCCGGCGACTACGTGGCGCTGACCAACTATTTTCCGGGCAGCGGAGACGCCGCATGGTGGGACGACACCAGCGGAGGCGCGACCATCACCACGGAGACCACCGATCTTTCCCCCAACACGCCGGGCAAGCAGGCGTTGCTGCTGAGTGCGGGCAAGTCGGGCCAGCTGGCGAGCGTGGCGCAGTATTTCGATACCAATTCTTCGCTCAGCTTCATTCAGATGAATGGCACGTTTCAAGTAGCGTTTCGTGCCAAGGGTGTGGGTGGCAATAACCAGTTGAACGTGAATGCAGAGCGCCTCATGCAGGGCAATGGTCCGTGGCTGAGTCAGACGTTGACCCTCACCAACAGCTGGCAGGATTACACGCTGAATTTTTCAGCGAGCGAGACGGGTTCAGCGGTCGGGACAATTCAGCTCGTGTTCACGGCTACGGGCAGCAATGTGGAACTGGACGATGTGTCGCTCGAGCAGACCAACTCCAGCGCTTCGAATACAACGGCGTTTCGCGATGACGTTGTGAACGCATTGAAGGAGCTGAATCCAGGCACGATTCGCATGATGGCAGCAGGAGCGGCGCTGGGTTCCGATCTTCCCAATCAGCTTGCCGTGCCCTTTGCGAGGTATCGCGAGGGCTTCAATGCCGACTATGATTCGACGCCCAACGTGGCCTACGGCATTCACGAGTTTCTGCAGCTGTGTCAGGCCGTGGGCGCCGATCCGTGGATTACGATTCCGACGGCGACAACACCGCGGGAGATGACGGATTTTATCGAATACCTGACGGGGACAGGCGGCGACAGTTTCTCGGCGTCGCGCATCGCCCGCGGGCAGACAGCGCCTTGGACCACAGTGTTTAGCAAGATTCACATTGAGCTTGGGAACGAGACGTGGAACGGTGTCTTCAAAGGCGAATCGATGTTATACCCGGCGTATCCGCAATGGGCCAATGTGTTGTTTGGCACAGCTCGGCAAACGAGCGGATACCAGGCCAACAAATTCGATTTGATCCTGGACGGGTGGGGATCTGTTCCAGGCTACAACTCCACCATGCTGACCTACAGCACGCAGCATGATTCGATGGACATCGCTCCTTACCTGCTGTACAGCGCGAACAATGAACCGATGACGACGATGTTCGGCGCACTGTTTGCCGAGCCGGAAATGTTCGATACGGCGGGAGGCGAGGTGGCAGCGAACGTCGCCGTGGCCAACGCAGCTCCTCGCAAGACAGGAGTAAGCGTTTATGAAACCAATCTTGGTACGGAGTTAGGCTCGATCACGCAGGCGCAGTTGAATCTGCTGACGCCCTCGGTCGGAGCAGGCGTAGCCACCGCAGACCATATGCTGCAGATGATGCGTGCCGGCGTGCAATATCAGAACACTTTCTCCCTGCCGCAATATCAGTACAAGCGCGATGATGCAAGCATCGTGAAGCTGTGGGGCATTGTGCTGGACATGGGCACCACCAATCGCCGCAGGCCGCAGTTTCTGACGCAGGCTCTGTCGAACAGCGTGATTGGCGGCAACATGCTGCAAACCGTTCAGAGCGGCGCCAATCCAACGTGGAACCAACCGCTGAGCAGCGATTCGGTGCAGTTGAACGGAGCACACTACCTGCAATCGTTTGCGTTCTTGAATGGCACCTCCATATCAACGGTGCTCTTCAATCTGAATCAGACAACTGCGCTGCCGGTAACGTTCTCGGGGCCCAATACGCCTTCGGGTTCGGTGCAGATGACGCAGATCACATCGGCCCATATAACGGACAACAATGAGACTTCCTCAGTCGTTGCGCCGACCACGCAGACGTTGAGTGCGTTCAATGCGGCAGCGGGATTGTCATTACCGCCATTCTCGATGACGGTGTTGACGTGGACGTCGACGGTGACGCAGCAGCCGCAATTTTCCGTGGCCGCGGGCACATACAGTACGACGCAAACGGTCGCACTGAGCGATACGACTCCCGGCGCAACGATCTACTACACCACCGATGGCAGCACGCCAACGACATCGTCTGCCGTATACGCAACTCCTGTTTCCGTGAGTGCGAGTGGATGGATCAACGCGATCGCGCTGGCGCCGAATTTCACACTAAGCCCGGTGGCGACCGCTGCGTATACGATTCAGCCGTACGCGGTGGCTCCCACCTTCTCAGTCGCAGCGGGGACCTACAGTACGTCGCAATCGGTTTCTCTCAGCACGACCACGCCGGGCGCATCGTTCTACTACACGACGGATGGCAGTACACCGACGACGGGTTCCACGTTGTACAGTGGTCCGATCACGGTGAGCACGAATGAAACACTAAGCGCAATTGCAGTGGCATCGCACTACAGCAACAGCCCGGTGGCGACCGCGGCGTATACCATCGCACCGCCTTCGGTCGCGCCTGTGTTTTCTGTAGCGGCAGGCACGTACGTCGACACGCAATACGTCTCCATGACGGACAGCATGGCGGGTGCGGTCATCTACTACACGACCAACGGATCAACGCCGACGTCGAATTCAAACCAGTACACCGCAGCCATCACCGTTAGCGTGACGCAGACGCTGAAGGCGATCGCGGTTGCATCCGGATATTCGAGCAGTCCGGTGACCTCGGCAACCTATACGATCTCGAACTTGACGGCGCCGCCCACATTCAGTCCAGGCACAGGAACGTACAATGGTCCGCAGTCGGTTTCGATTGCGAGTGCGACGCCAGGCGCGGTCATTTACTACACCACCAATGGAACGAAGCCGACAACGTCCTCCACTCTCTATACGGGTCCGATCGCAGTGAACGGGACCGAAGACATCGCTGCGCTCACGATCGCGCCGGGCTATACAGGCACTTTGGGCTCAGCGCTCTATGACCTGGTCGTGGCGACGCCGGTGCTGAGCGTTCCTGGCGGAGCCTACGGCGGTCCCCAGACAATCACCATCACGACGTCCACGGCCACGGCCAACATCTATTACACAATGGATGGCAGCACGCCGAACACGACGTCCACGCAGTACACCGGTCCGCTGGTGATCAGTTCTTCGAAGACGTTGAAAGCGGTCGGTGCAAAGGAGAACTACGTCAGCAGCGCAGTGACCGCTGCGACCTACACGGTAGGGCAGTCAGCGGCCACGCCCACGTTCTCACCAGCGGCTGGGTCGTACTCTGGCGCGCAAGTGGTAACGATCTCGGATGCGACGGCGGGAGCGACAATTTACTACACCACCAATGGCACTGCTCCGACGACTTCCTCAACGGTATATAGCGGACCCATCACAGTGAGCGCATCGGAGACGGTCACAGCCGCGGCCATAGCCACAAACTATTCGTTGAGCGTGGCTGGCTCGGCGGCCTACACCATCGGCACGCAGACGGTGATCCCGGTGATCAGCGTTCCCGGTGGTACCTACTATGGACCGCAAACGGTGACCATCACGGATGCGACTCCGAACGCGGTGATTTACTACACCACGAATGGCACCGTTCCGACGACATCGTCGAACCAGTACACGGGGCCAGTCCTTGTCAACCAGGCCGAGCAGTTGCAGGCGAATGCGATTGCGCCGGGGTATTCGGTCAGTCCAGCGGCTGCGGCCAACTATTCCTTGACAGTCGCCACTCCGGCGCTGAGTTCGCCCAGCGGCACCTATTCGAGCGGACAGACGCTGCAAATCACAGATACCACACCAGGTGCGGTGATCTTTTACACGACGAATGGTTCGACACCGAGTACGACCTCGACGCAGTATACGGGACCCATCACAATCAGCAGTTCGGAAACGATCAAAGTCCTTGCGGCGGAGACCGGTTACGTGACGAGCGCAGTTGCTTCCGCGACCTACACGATTGGGACGGGGCAGGTGACGGCGGCGCCGGCATTTTCGCTGGCAACCGGAAGCTATGCAACAGCCCAATCGGTGACCATCACGGATGCTACAGCAGGCGCAGTGATTTATTACACGACGGATGGAAGCACGCCGTCGACATCTTCGGCCGTGTACACGTCTCCCATCCTGGTGAGTTCGACCGAGACTCTGTCGGCGCGCGCGGTTGCACCCGGGATCACAGCAAGCACGGTGACCACGGCGACCTACACCATTTCCCAGACGGTGGCCTTTTCCTTTCCCAACGGCTTTGCGGCCGGTGGGGTTCACATGAATGGGTCGGCGGTCATTTCGGGTGCGAACCTGGAACTGGTCAGCGGATCGTCCGGCCAGGCTGGTACGGCCTGGTATCCCAACAAGGTGGCTGTAAGCGAGTTTGGCACGCAGTTTGACTTTCAGCTACCGACTTCGGCTGCGGATGGATTCACCTTTACGCTCGAAAATGAGGCAGCGGGCTATTGGGCGCTCGGCGGAAATGGGTCTTCTCTGGGGTATTCCGGGATCACCAACAGCGTCGCCGTGGCCTTTGATCTGTACCAGTCGGGAGTTACGAATGCAGAGACACTCAGCGTGCTGACGGGTGGGTCGATGACGCCCGTCGGGCTGGTCAATCTAAGTTCAAGCGGAATCAATTTGCACAGCGGAGATCCTTTCCGGGTGCAAATTGCCTACACGGCTGGCTCCATGACGGTGGTGGTACTCGACAAGACGACAGGAGCCACGGCGACCAACACGTTTGCTGTGAATGTTCCGGGAGTGATCGGCAGCACCACCGCGTATGCCGGATTTACGGGCGGTACCGGGTCGCAGACGTCGATCCAGAACATTGTCGACTGGGTCTACGAAAACTGAGCAGCGAATTGAACCCAAGGGGCAACATCTCCGGATGCTGCCCTTTTCCCTTTGGCGGAAAGGTGGGAGTGCGGTGGGCAGGTCTTTGCTGTTAGGTTTCGGAAAGATGCTTGAGCCGAATGTCATCTACGTGTGGCGGATCGCGCTGGATTCAGATTGGAATGGGGATGAGGAGCGGGCTGCGCGATGGCGCGCGCTGCTTTCCCCGGAAGAAGTGCTTCGGGCGGACGCTTTCCGTACGGAGACGCTTCGCTGCCACTATGTGATGGCTCATGGAGCGTTGCGCGTGGTGCTCGGCGCATGCCTGGGGATGGAACCGCGTTCGGTCGCGCTGACGGTGCGGCAGCCTTCGCATGGCGGCGACGCGGGCGCGTCTCCCACCAAGCCGGCGCTGGCTGACTTCGTGCGCGGCGAGGCTATGACGGATTTGCGCTTCAACCTGAGTCACACCTCGGGCGCGGCGCTGATCGCGGCGACGCTGGGGCGCGAAATCGGAGTGGACATCGAGCGGATCCGGCCGATGGAGGATCTGGAGGCGATTGGGCTCAGCATTTTTTCAGCAGTAGAGGGTTCGCACTGGGAATCGCTGCGAGACGATGACCGGCTGGTGGCCTTCTACCGGGTCTGGACGCGCAAGGAAGCGTATTTGAAGGCGATTGGACTGGGGCTGTTTCGCAACCTGCAGGACGTGACCGTTCCTGCCGATGCGGCCGCTCTCAAGGGCATTGGCGACGCCCGGTTGGTCCGGGATGCGACAGGAAAATCGGATTGGCGGGTCACCGATGTGCCCGTCGGAGAGGGATATTGCGGGGCGGTAAGCTGGGAGGGCGACGGAGTCAGTTCCATCCAGGTGGCGGATTTGAGTTCAGATCTTGACGGCAACCTCAGCGTCGCAGCTGGCGGTAGGAAACGGAGCAGCTCATGACGTGGGTGGGCACAGCGTTCAGACCCGACCGCGTCTTAAACTCGTCTTTGCTGCCGTCGAAGGGCAGGCCTGTGGCGAGCAGAACCGCGCTTACCCGGAATATGGATTGTGCTAAGGTGAGAAAAAGAGAGTGGCCGTGGGTGTATGTCGCCCCAGGGCAGTGGATCGACGGCGCGTATTGCCGGTTCGTCAAGAAACACTTTGCGCGGGAACGGGAAGTTTGCAGAAAGCAGAGAGGGCCGGCAGGCGCCTTGACGCGACAGCAAGATGCATGGAGATGTGTGCGATCCCGGACTCGTTGGACAGGTGAGAAATCTTGGTAATTCTCTTCTTATTTCCGTTCTTCTTCTCGATTTATTACGTGCTGCGAAAGCAGGTCGACAAGGCATTCCTGAATGTCTATCTGCCCTGCACTTTCCTGGTGCCGTATTACTACGCCTTTCGCCTGCCGCATATGCCGGTGCTTTCGGTGGGCACATCGGCGCTGATTCCGATTGGGATTTCCCTGCTGCTGCGGCCGAAGATTCGCTGGAAGTTTCGCCGCATGGATGCGCTGGTTGTCCTCTTCATGGTGAGCTTCGGGCTGAGCGAAGTGCTGCGCGAAGCCAATCCCAAGGATGGAATGCTGCTGTGGCTGGGTGAGTTCTGCGAAGTCTTCCTGGCATACATCGTGGGGCGGCAGATCATCGAGCCCAATCTGCGACTGGAAACGGTCAAGCGCATCATCTTCCTTTTCGTGATTCAGACCCCGTTCGCGCTGTATGAGTTTCGCTTTGGGCAGAACGTCTGGCTGAACATGGCGCACAAGGTATTTCAGCTTTCCGACGTTGCATGGTTTGTGCAACTGCGCGGAGGTACGGCGCGCATTGCGACGGCCTTCGGCGATACCATCCTCGCCGGCATGCTGTTCATGGTGGCCATGGCGCTGAACTATTACCTGGTACAGATCTACAAACTCGACAAGACGCGGCTGGGATCAAAAATGAACTGGCTGCAGAAGTACCGCATTCCATTTTTTCTGCTGCCGATTTTCCTGTTCATGACCAACTCACGCATGCCCATGGCGTGCGGACTGATGTGCTATCTGTTCCTGCAGATTCCGCGCTTCCGTAGCATACGGACAGGCGCCATCGTGATCGTGCTGACGGTCTCGATCGGCGCGGGCGCAGTCTACGCCTATTTCCAGCACTACACCTCGGTGTCGGAAGACAAGGCGGCAGACGAGGCGCAGACCAGCGCGATCTACCGTAAGCAACTTGTGGAATACTATGCGCCGATCCTGGAAGAAGGCGGCTGGCTGGGCTGGGGAACCTTGAGTCATCCCAGCGTGCCCGGTCTGTCGTCCATCGACAACGACTACATGCTGGTGCAGCTTTCGCAAGGCAAGCTGGGCAAGTACACGTTCATCCTGATCGCGCTGGAGTCGATCTTCACGCTGGCTATGTTTGCGACGAAGTTTCGCTCACGGGAGAGCCAGTTTCTGCTGTTCAGCCTGATGGGAGCGTTGATCGGCATCTTTGTCTCGCTGTCGACGGTCTACCTGGGCGAGCAGGTGCTGCAGGTGGTGTTCCTGCTGATTGGGTGGTCGCAGTCGCTGCAGGATACCAATGTGGCCATGGGCGCGCGCGCGGTATCGTCCATGCCGGAGGCAAAGTTCCGCTTCAAGCGAGTGATTGCCTAGGCCGGCCTTCCCCGTCAGGGTTTGGCGGCGAGTTGCGCCGGGTGGGCAGCGCGTGTTGAGGTGGTCGCGGCGAAGTGGGTCCCCGAAACATCCCAGGTGAGCACTGTCATGGAAAATGGCGGCAGGGAATAAGGAGCGTTGGGGTCGAAATTCTCCAGGGTGCCGTTCTTGGTTTTCACGTTTTCGTATTTCTCGTTGGAGTCGGTGATGTTGGCCGAGGTGAGGCGGCCTACTTTCACCGTGCCGTGAGGCGTGACGGCTCCCGAGAAGACGACGGGCAGGCTAGCGTTGCGGGTCAGGTTGAAGAGCACCACGCTGGCATGGGTGCCGTCCGTGAAGGCGAACGACTGGATCTGGTGCGCGCCGGCAAGCTTGATCTTGGCGTTGGGGCTTTCCGGCTGATCCCATGTCGGGTTAGAGCCGGACTGAGTCGTCTCGAGCATCTTGTCGTCGATGGCGGTGTTGGCTAGAGCCTCGGCGAGGAATGTGGGCCGCACGCGGTTGGTTTCGCCGCCCATATCGATCACCGATCCCCAGAGCGGGCTGAGTTCCTTGGCGTTCGGCTTGTCCGAATTCGAAAAGCCGTTGACGTATTCGGGCAGGCAGAAGAGCGCCTGGACGGAGACGTTGTCGTCGCGCATCATCAGCAGCATGTGCTCGGCGACGGAGATGCCGGCTCCGACGGAGGGGATGGCCGAGTCGATGGCTCGCTGGTCGACATTGCCTTGAGTAGTGCCAAGATTGACTTCGTAGACGGCGAGCTTGACTCCGCCTTTAGCGGCCACTTTGGCCTGCTGGGCGACGAGGCCGGTGGGGCGGCTGTCGAGGGCTTCGGGCTCGGCAAACATGGGGCCGAAGATGGCCTCGGTATTCGACGCATCGTTGAACAAATTGAAGGTATAAGGCGCGATGTCGATGGTGTCGGCATGGGTGCGGATCGACAGCTCCTGTTCGTTCCACCAGGGAACGCCGAACCAGCCATCCATGATCAGGTCGTACTTGTTGGCGTCGTAGTAGGGCGCGGTCTTGGCGATGGCGAAGACGTCAGCGACGAGCGTGGCGTAGGCCTTCGGCTCGGGGATGCCCTCGCCTGCGAAGGAGCCTCCGTTCCAGGTTTCGTTGCCGAGTTCGAGATGAATGCTGGAGAAGACGCTGGACCAGGGAGCGCTCTGGCCGAGGGCGGCGCGCTTGGCGCCGTAGGGAGTGGATGCGGGGCCGGAGAGGAATTCGACCAGGTGGCGCATGCCTTCGGCGGTCATGCCGGCGGGAAGCGAAATCCAGGGATCGGCTTTGACGGCCTGGCAGAGAACGAGAAATTCATTGATGCCGATGGGAATGTCGAGTTGTTCCTTGGGGCCTTCGCTGTAGCCGGCGCGCTGGCGGGCGTAGGGGACGGCGAGCAGGTTGTCGATGGAACTGCCGAAGCTGGTGCCGTTGTCCATGTAGCGCAGAATGCCGGGGTGGAGCTCGCGCAGTCGGTCAACGACGGCGTTGCGGAAGGCGGTGGGATTGTCGGGAGCGGCCGACTCGACCAGCGAGGCGTCATCCAGCAGTGCGGACCCTCCGCGGATGCCCAGCGTGACAGCGATGGGTCCGTTGTAGCCGCCGTCTTCTCGGCCGTCGAAGGTGAATTTGAAGTCCTGCCATTGGTTCGTCAGGCGGGCTTCCTTATCGAGGTAGGTGATGTTGCCGTGGCGCTTGGAAAGACGGGTCACCATGGCAGAGAAGCCGTTCTTGCCGCTCAGCGTCTTGGCGCGAAACGAAAGCGTGTAGGTGCCCTTGAGCTGAACGAAGGAGTGATCTTCCCAGGTGTCGAGGTCCGCGGTGACGGCGGCGAACTGGGCCTGATTTGCAGATGCTTCGAGGCGAACGGCCTGCTTGCCCGGTGAGTTGGGTGAGATGTCGTGAAATTCGGTGGTGACGGTGGCGCCATTTTCCGCGGAAATGCGCCAGCCTGCCGGGGCGTTGCCGGGCATTTTCATGCGTACGATGTAGAAGTCGCCGACCTGCGGATGCACAGCAAGACGGCCAAAGTTCACCCAGACGCCCTGGTGCTGTGCGCTGGCAGCGACCGTATTGCCGGCGACGATGCCGGCCTCGCCCTTGGCAGCTCCGTAGAAAAACTCGAAAGTCCCACCCTTCGCAAAGTCAACCGGCCATCCGCTCCACTCGTCGTTGTCGGCGCAGGAGTCGCCGTTGACAAACTTGCATTGCAGAATGGTTTGCCAGATCTGGCCTTCGAAGCCGGGATTGCGGAAGGTAAGGTCGCGCAGCATCAAGCCGGAGTCATAGAACGACTGGCCGCTCATGTTCATGCCCAGACGCTTGACGTTGGAGCGCAAAATCTTGGAGCTGATGTTGATGCTGGTAGGGCCGTTGGGATTGGAAGCCTGGGTTGGGGCAGCAGACTTCGGCTGGCAGCCGGCGGTTGACGCAAGCAGGGGAAGCAGAATGAGGACGGGCAAAATCCGCGAAAACAGCGAAGCAACGGGGCGCAGGGGCGACTCGCACACTCGCGAAGATTCAGGAAGGCTGGTCATCGATGGCCTGTTCATAGAGATGGAGAATGCGATCGATCTTCTGGTCCCAATCATACTGCTGTTCGACACGCCGTCGGCCGGCAGCGCCTAGATGGACGCGCAAGTTGGGGTCAGCGATGAGGCTGCGCATGGCGGCCTCGAAGCCGGTCTGGATGGTCTCAGCGTTGGTCGGGTCAACGAGGATGCCGCAGGAGGTGTCGAGGTAGTCTGCCGGGCCTCCCCACGCGGTCGCGATGACCGGGATGCCGCAGGCCATGGCCTCGAGGACGACAGCGCCGCCGCACTCGTAGATGCTGGGCAGCACAAGGGCGGTTGCGCCGCGAAGCAGCGTGGCGCACTCGGGTTGCGGAAGCCAGCCAATCCAGCGCACGCGGTCGGCAACGCCAAGGCTTGCGGCCAGGGCAGTCCACGGGGCGCGCATGGCGCCATCGCCGACCACCTCAAGCTGAGCCCCGGGGATGCGCGCAAGAGCCTGGAGCACAAAGTCGAGGCGTTTCCAGTCGACGAGGCGGCCGATGAAGACGAAGCGCGCAGCAGGCGCTTCTACGAGGCTTGGTTCCAGGCCTTGACCGGGGAGCGTCCAGATGCTTAAATCGACGCCGTTCTCAGGAATCTCGATGACTTGGCCGGAGATCGACGATGGTAGGGCAATGCGCGTACGCTGGTTCGCGACCAGCAGGAGCTTGGCGTTCTTCTTGCCGGGAATGATGCTGTTCACGAGATCGGCACTGGCGCGTCCTAAGGCAACCACGATGCGGGTGAAGAGCGATTCAGCACCGCGGAAAGAAGCGGGATAATCCATGCCGCCGTTCATGGGACCAATGATCACGGGCACCTTGAGGCCGGAGATGAACGATGGCGCCTTGGGCGAGACCGGGATGGGTTGATGAACGACGGTGATGCCTTGTTCGCGAATCAGGCGTTTGACCATGCTGCGCTGAATGAGCTGGTTGATGAGCACCATGAGCGTGCCGAAGGATGCCTCGGCCACGCGGCGGGGCAACGGCCGGCTGAGCTGCCAGATGAGCTTGTGGTACCACTTGTCGGGAATGTACTGGATGCGGGACTGATCGTTCGGGAAGAGGGATTCGAGTTCGGGCCGCGTGCGGCCGTGAATGATCAGCCAGGCCTCCTCGCCGCGCCGGCGGAGCCGAGCGAAGTAATGCAGGGGCAGCGAGGCTTCGCCTCCAAAACGAAAGGATGCGTTTTCAGCGACGATGCAGATGCGCAAAGTTTTGTGACTTTGAACCTTAGGCAAGGGAGCGGGCATGGCTTAGAGATTTTCTTTCATTAGCCGTAGAAAGGTGCTGATGTTCTGGGTTGGTTGTCCTGACGCAAAGACGCTTTCGAGGGACAGACCATGCTGGGACGATTCATCGACAAGGTGTCGTATTGGAGTGGGGCGCGGCAAGATCAGGTTCGCGAAACTTCCGCGGCAAGGCTTTCCGTCAAATCGATCTCGCCAACACTGGCCGGAGGATACGAGAGAGATCTCGTAGACGACTCTTCGACGTCAATGGGGCGATTCAGGACCTGCTCCATGACCGTGCGCATCGATTTACCCCATACATCCCAGTTGAGAGTGCTTTCGAATTCATCGCGGCTCGACAGCACCAGGGCTGCATAGCGTGAGGGCTCTGCGATAACCTCGGCAATCTTGTCCGCGTAGGCTTGCCCGGGAGCTTCGAAAGGCATGAGGAACCCATTCACGCCGTCATTGA
The DNA here is from genome assembly GCA_903832475.1 of uncultured Acidobacteriota bacterium. Lineage (GTDB taxonomy): Bacteria > Acidobacteriota > Terriglobia > Terriglobales > Acidobacteriaceae > Acidicapsa. The sequence goes on from CAILBQ010000663.1 coordinate 12,587, forward strand.
GAGAGCCGCGAACGCCACCCGTATCCGCCGCGATGGTAGGCAGACCGAAGGCGCTTGCCTCGCAGGTGACAATGCCCAGTCCCTCGGCGCGCGTAGGGAAGAGCAGGAAGTGCGCTTCCAGGAAGAGCTGAGAGATCTGCTTTCGTTGCTCGGGATCGTTTTTGTTGAGGAAAGGAATGACCCGGAGTTTGGGGTGATTAAACTCGGCTGGAGGAACGCAGCCAAGGACTGTCAACTGCGCGTCAATGCCGCGATCGAGCAGGCTCAGCAGGCATTGATGGGCAATGTTTCCGCCTTTGCGCTCCCAATCGACCCCGACCAGCAGCAGGTTGACCCGGCTTTGAATGCTTCGGCGCAGGGCGATGCCTCGCGTTGGAGGATCCTTAAGATTGGCGCCGAAGCTGATTTTGAAAACCGTGTTAGGGTCGGCTCCGTAATGGTTGCAGGCGCTGTCGACGGCCCAGTCGGAGGGATAGACAGACGCCTTGGCACGGCCAATAGCTGCCGCCTCGATGCGTTCGCCCTCAGCCCTGCCAAAGTTGGACACTTCAGAGAATTCGGGATAGTAATCGACAATCGCGGCCCACGTGATGTCGGTGTAATAGACGATAGGCAAATCCGTGCGAAGGGACGCAATCTCGACAGAAGCCACAGGCGCGAAAAGTATGTCGCAGGGCGACTCTTTGAGTCGCCGTTCGAAAAAGCGACCGAGGCGCCTGGACAGGATGCGATTGTGATCGGTGGCAAGAATGTTGCCGGTGAGCCGCAGCCAGATACGATTCAGGCGGGCCACATTGTCGATGATAAATTTCGTTCCCAGGGACTCATCCGGACCGAGATAAACAACATAGCACACATGCGATTCCAAGGCCTGCGACATGAAGTAGAACGTTCCGGACCAGGAACGGATATTACGCGCATCAAAGCGATGCACGAATCCGATTCTCAGCCTCGGTTTCGTTGTCGGGCCATCGGGCATTGCGAAAAAACCTCTTTCCGGAGAGACATTTTCCGGTTCACCGATTAAAGGCCGATCATGCGTACTGCCTTCAACAGTGTATTGGAAAGGACACCGTTCCCTTGAAAATATCATGGGTGAAGGTTGAATCTAAGCGCGGAATGAGGGCGGTAACGCGAAAGTTGCAGCCGGCTTCCCGAACAAGAACGGACCCTGTGAGCAGCGAGTTTTCAGTATAGCTGGCGTTCAGGCGCGATCAAAAAAGGAATTGCATTCTCGAATTCGTTCCACGCAAAACCGCTTATAAATTCCTTACGAAGTAGTCGGTCAGCGTCTTGAAAAGAACCGTGCGTGCCGGAAGGTCGTCCACATTGTGTCCACGGTCAGCGAGCAGCAGAATCTGTGCGGATTTGCCGTTGTCGAGCAGGCGGTCTTGAAGGGCAAGCAGGTTTTCCGGATGCACGAATTCATCGTCGGTGCCCTGTGCCAGCATCAGAGTGCTCTTGAAATACTTGGCGTTGTCGAGCGCGGACGATGCGTCCCACCCGTCGGCGTGAAGGACCGGATCATCAAGGTATCGTTCCGCGAAGACAGCATCGTAGAAATGCCAATCGGTCACGGCGGCGCCGGCAAAGCCCGCTTTGAATGGCACGGGGCGATCCAGCATGGCGTGTACGGCCAGGAAACCTCCATACCCCCAGCCATATACGCCGAGCCGCGTAGGGTCGACATAGGACTGGCGTTTCAGGAATTCGACTGCGTCGCGCTGATCGGTCATTTCCTGGGCAGAAAGGCGTAGGTGGATGGGTTCTTCGAAGTAGTGTCCTCGCGCGGCCGTGCCCTGGTTGTCCATGGCAAACATGACGAAACCCTGTTGCGCCATCGACTGCATCCACAGGCCAGTCGACCCTGCCCACCTGTCGCGGACGAACTGCTCTCCGGGGCCTCCGGCCAGGCAAAGGATGACGGGATACTTGTGGTCGGCCTTGAAGTCGGGCGGGCGAATGATCAGCGCCTGTGCCGTGGCTCCCTGATGCAGTCGGATGGTCAGGAATTCAACCGGCTGCAGGGGCGGCAAGGTCGCGAGGCTCGGATCCGGGTTGGGAGCCGGAGGGATGGGTCGTGCTTCCTTCGGTGAAACCTCGGGATGTTCAGGCAGCACCGCAACACGATTAGGCTCGGAGTTGCCGGCGCTGGCTCGGAGCAGAACAAGATCCGCATGACCCGGGTCGGCATAAGACGAGAAACTGTCGACGAAGCTGTGGGCGTCGGGGGCGAACGCGGGGTCGTGAGTGCCGCCCTGTTGTGTTAGATCGTGCGGATCTCCTCCGGTCAGGTCTACTCGAGAAACCTGGCGTTCGAGAGGCGATTTGCGGGTGCTGGTGAAGTAGATCTGGCCGCTGAAATCATCGACCGCATCAACATGAGTCACTTCCCAATCGCCCTTGGTTATTTGCGCCATCTGCTTCCCTGACATGTCGTAGAGAAACAGATGACGGTAGTTGTCGCGCTGGCTCGACCAGAGGAAGCGCTTGCCGTCCGGGAAGAAGTGCCAGTCATCACTCACATTGATCCAATACGCGTCGCTCTCGGTCAAAAGGGTCACGGCTTTTCCTGTAGCCAGATCGGCGAGTAGCAATTGCAAATGTTGCTGGCGGCGATCGAGACGCTGGATAGCGATATGGCGATGGTCAGGGAGCCAGCAGACCCGGGCGATATACGAATTCTTGGTATCACCCAGGTCGATTTTCACGGGGGCGCCCCCGCCGGCTTGCTTGACAAAGACCTCAACGACTGGCAGGTTTCCGCCCGGCTTGGGATAAATGATTTCGCGCTCTTCCCCTTCACTGGATTTCAACGAATATTTGGCTACGGCCTGGTCGTCAATCTGCAGGTAGGCCAGTGCGGAGGAGTCAGGTGACCACCAGTATGCGCGGGACAGGTGGAACTCGTTCCGATAAGGCCAGTCGAGTTCGCCTTGCAGGACGTCAGCGTGGGGCGAGGATGCGAATTTGCGGATCGCACCCCCTTCCGACGAAATGAGACTAAGGCTGTGATTTCGAACAAAGCTCACAGTAGCCCCGTTGGGCGCCAGCGCGACGTCTGTCAGCTCGTCAGCGCCGGAGACAAGCGTTCGCGCCTTCCGGCTCGCCGTGTCAAACCACGCCATCGACGACTCTCCAATGAGAAGGATTGAAGAATGGTCTTTGGACCATGCAAAGTCGTGCAGCAGGAATGGATTCGAATTTTCGTCGTCATCGGGAGCCCGCGGTTTGAACGGGGTCGTGCCACGCAGAGCGGCTGTGACTTCCTCCGCAGCGACGAGGCGGACCGGGTCGACGGAACCGGAAGCAGAGGTATTCGAAAGAGTCGTCGATGCCGACTGGTCCGAGGAAGTCTGGGCGGAAGAGGAGACGGCGGGTGCGTCAATCTCCAGTCCCCATATCTCCAGCTGGGGCAGGGTGCGATGCGGAGGCGGCGCCGCGGGAGCCCATCGCAGCCATGCAACTCGTGAGCTGTCGGAACTCCAGTGAAGGGTCTGAGAACGCTGATTTTGGTCCGGCTCCGCGGCAATTCTTTGCACGGTCAGGGAATTCGTCAAGGGCGCCTGCGACGGTTGGGCGAAGATGACCGAAGCGAACAACAAAAACACAGGAAGGAGGCGGATAGGTTGCGTAATGCAAGCGGTCATCGTTTGGTCCATTCCGTTAATCCGGGTACGCGCTAGCCAGCGCAGTCGTTGGGCATTGGAACTTACAGGATAAATCGAGAGGCGATCCCCGAAATGCGGAAGTAGTTCAATAGGGACAGCCGCAAACTCGCTAAACGCAATGCGATAGGGAAATGAGGACCGGCATGTTGGAAGGGAGGTCAATCGGCGCTGGTTACCTAGGATTTGCGCGTTTTGTGCATTTCTGTACAGCTCGATTTTGGCGTTCTCCAAATCGCGAAGGATTTAAAAATCGAAAGTAACGGAGTTTCACCGCGGCCTTTACATTCACAAAAAGTGCATCTCCGGATGCATTTTGAGCGAAAAATCCCTTCGATCCTGCGTTCAAAGTTTTTTCACTGTAAATATTTGATCCGTTTCAGTGCTTGTCCCTGGTGCACAAGTCAGGGGCGCGGTAGAGCTTGCCGGCATGAACATCTGGCGTGCAATCGATTCGATGAATATTTGTAAGCCGTTCAAAAATAAAGATAATTTCCCTGCGACGGAACGTTCAACTGAGCCGAAACCGCCACGTTTGGACTCGAATAACTTCAGTCCAAACTGGTGTCTGCCCCATTCCCAATAAGAAACCTCTAAAAATCGGCGATGCGGCCCGACCAATTCTGTGCTGTATGGTAGGACAAACATCTCTTTAAGTAGTCCAACGGCGAACCGGAAACAGGCCACTTTTTCCGCCCAGCCAATACCCAAAAAAAAAATAAGAAAAAGTAACGCAAAATTTGGAAACTAAGGTAATCTTAATTTCAGTTACCTAATTACCACCTTGGTTCCGGCTCCTGCCACTTGCGTGTGAGTGGTTCGGCGCAAATAAAGACGTTCGGCCCGAGACGTTCCCAAAACGCTCTGTCCCATTTTCTATAGGAGTTTCCACTCATGAAGGTTGTTCGGATAGAAATGCAAGTAGGCCGAGTGGTGCGTGTACTCATACTGTCTTCCTTCCTTGCGGTCGTTCACGCAGCATCCGGCCAGACTCCCACCAATATTCAAGTCACTAGTGTGGTGCAGCAGAGCTCCCCGGCGCGACTGGGAGTCAATCTTGGAGATCAGGACTATTGGGATTCGGGCCAGCTGATGAAGAACCTCGTGTGGCGGAACCCCGGCTTTGAAGCGCAGAAATTCCGCAGCATCTTGAAGTGCGCGGCAGTGACCGCCAACACCTGCACAGACGACAACAACTATTCCGGCCAGCCGACGGGCTTCTGGCAGGGTGGCACGTACCTGATCCTGTCGGGAGCACACGCGGGCCTGACTGGCACCGTGGTTCAGAGCACCAAAAATCCGAATTCGTGCGGTGGCTGCGGGCAGATCGTGCAGTTCGATCAGAACATCAATGCGGCAGTCGGCGACTATTTCGTGGTTTCGAACTCGATGCCGGGCGCCGGCGATACCGGCTGGTGGGATTCGACCTCGGGCGGCGGCACAATCACATCCGAAACAAATGACATCTCCCCCAATTCCCCCGGCAAGCAGGCCCTGGTTTTGAATGCCAGCGCTTCCGGGCAGTCTTCGGGAGTCGCTTCGTACTTTGACACCTACTCCGGCATCAGCTTTATCCAGATGAACGGCAATTTCGAGGTCACGTTCCGCGCCAAGGGCGTTGGCGGCAACAACCAGCTGAACATATCCTCGCAGCGTTTCGGCGGCAGCGTTTTCCTCAACAAAACCTTGACGCTGACCAATGCCTGGCAGGACTACACGTTGACCTTCACCGCCGCGGAAACCGGTACCTCGATTGGGGACGTGGTTCTCTCCTTCACGGCCGCCGGTGGCAGCGTAGAACTAGACGACGTTTCGCTCGACCAGACCAATTCCGATCCGAACAACCCGACTGCCTACCGCGACGACGTGGTGAATACGTTGAAGGAATTGAATCCCGGCGTCATTCGTATGATGGCCGCGGGCGCTGCGCTCGGCTCCGATCTGATCAACCAGATCCAGCCGCCATTCGCGCGCTACCGCATGGGCTTCAACAGCGGTCAGACCGTATCTTCCGATGTAGCGTACGGTATTCATGAGTTCCTTCAGCTTTGCCAGACAGTCAACGCCGATCCGTGGATCACCATCCCCACGGCAACGACGCAGACGGAAATGACCGCGTTCATGCAGTACCTGACGGGCGACGGTTCAGATCAGTACAGCGCGTTGCGTATTGCGCGCGGCCAGTCAGCGCCGTGGACGACCGTGTTCAACAAGATCCACATCGAACTGGGGAACGAAACGTGGAACGGTTCCTTCAAGGGTGAGTCGATGGCCTACCCGGCCTATCCGCAGCTTGCCAACCAGACTTTTGGATTGGTGAAGAGCAGCCCCGGCTACGTAGCCAGCAAGTTTGACCTGGTGATTGACGGGTGGGCTTCCGATCCTGGATACAACACAGGAATTCTCGCGACCAGCACCAAGCATGACTCGATCGACATTGCTCCGTATCTGCTCTATTCGATGGTGGATGAGCCTGCGACCAACCAGTTTGGCGCTTTGCTGGCGGAGCCGGAATTGTGGGATACGGCAGCGGGCGGTGGCGAAGTCTACGCGAACATGAAGATTGCAGCCGCGGCCCCGACTCCAACCAATGTCAACGTCTATGAAACCAACCTTGGACCCATGATCGGAACGGTGACACAGGCGGAAATCAATGCCTTGACTCCTTCCGTGGCGGCGGGCCTGGCACACACCGAACACATGCTGCTGATGATGAAGCTGGGCGTGAAATACCAGAACACGTTCGCGCTTCCGCAGTACAAGTACTCCGATACGTCAGCGACCAACCGGCCGCTGGTGCCGATGTGGGGCATCGTCATTGACATGGGCACGACCAATCGTCGTCGGCCTCAGTTCCTGACCCAGGCGCTGGCCAACTCCGTGATCAACGGGAACATGGTGCAGACGGTACATACCGGTGCAGATCCTACCTGGAACCAGAAATCGCTGAGCGACAGTGTGACCTTGCCGACCGCTCACGATCTGCAGTCCTTTGCCTTCGTGAATGGAGCGACGAGTTCTGTCGTCGTGTTCAATCTGAGCCAGACGCTGACCCTTCCGGTTACCTTTTCAGGAGCGAACGCGCCTTCGGGTTCGGTGACTGTGAGCCAGATTACTTCGGCCAACATCACCGACAATAACGAAACCTCCAATGTTGTCCAGACAGCCACGCAGACGCTGAGCGCATTCAATCCCGCGACCGCCTATTCGCTGCCGCCATTTTCGATGACGGTGTTCACCTCGAATGGGACCGCGACCCAGCCGCCGGCCTTCTCGGTAGCGGGTGGAACCTACACGTCCGCGCAAACCGTAAGCCTGACCGATGGAACAAGCGGCGCGACGATCTACTACACGACCGACGGCAGCACGCCTTCGACTTCCTCCACGCAGTACACCGGACCGATCACGGTGAGTGCTAGCGAGACCATCAATGCGATGGCAACCTCGTCGGGCCTGACACCCAGCGCGGTAACGAGTGCGGCGTATGTGATCAGCGCCCAGACGGCAACGGCGACACCGGTATTCTCGGTATCCGGAGGCACCTACACGACCACGCAGACCGTGTCGATCTCCGATGCGACTTCGGGAGCGTCGATCTACTACACGACCAATGGCAGCGTGCCGACCACGAGCTCGACTCTGTATGCAGGGCCGATCACGGTGAGCTCAACAGAAACGCTGAACGCGATCGCGACCGCAACCAACTACACCACCAGCGGCGTCGCCACCGCAACCTACACAATCACTCCCACGACGGCGGCGACACCGGTCTTCTCGGTGCCGGCAGGCAGCTACACGACGACGCAGACCGTTTCGATCGCCGATGCGACGGCGGGCGCAACCATCTACTACACAACCAATGGCGCCGCTCCCACAACCAGTTCGCCGGTATATGCAGGACCGATCACGGTAAGCGCGACAGAAACTTTGAGCGCGATTGCCGCGGCGACCAACTACACGACGAGCAGCGTAGCGACAGCCGCTTACACCATCACGCCCGCCAAGGCAGCGACACCGGTCTTCACGGTGGCCAGCGGCAATTACTCGGCAACACAGACTGTGGGGATTACGGATGCGACAGCCAGCGCCGTCATCTACTACACCACCGATGGCAGCGTACCGACGACCAGTTCGGCGGTATATGCAGGACCGATCACAGTAAGCGCGACAGAAACTTTGAACGCAATTGCCGCGGCAACCAACTACACGACCAGTGCTGTGGCGACGGCGGTCTACACCATCACGCCAGTGACGCCGGCAGTGGCGCCTCCGGTGCTCTCGCTGCCTTCTGGAACGTACACGACGGCGCAGCAGGTAGCCATTGCCTCCACCACTCCCGGGGCAACGATCTTCTACACCACAGACGGGACGACCCCCACCACCACCTCGCCTACGTACCAGAGTGCGATCATGGTCGACGCAACAGCGACCGTCAAGGCACTCGCAACCAAGGCGCAGTACGTACCCAGCCCCGTGGTTTCGGCCTCGTACACGATTGCCTCGACCACTCCGCAAACGGCGCCGCCGACTTTCTCGGCGAAGCCGGGCACTTACAGCTCGGCCCAGTCCGTCGTGCTGAGCGACTCGACACCGGGCGCGGTCATCTACTACACGGTCAAGACGGCATCGAAATACACCTCGGTGCTGAAGTACTCCAAGCCGATTGAACTCACCCAGAACGCCACCATTCACACCTATGCAATCGCGCCTTCCTACACGAAGAGCGCAGAGATCATCAACAGCTACGTCATCAGCAGCGGAACAGTGGAGCCTCCGACATCGGCGCCAATCCTCTCGCTGGCGCCGGGGACGTACTCGACCAAGCAGACGGTCACATTGACGGATGCTACCCCGGGATCTCTCATCTACTACACGATCGATGGGACAACGCCGACGACTGCCTCAACCCTGTATTCCGGTCCGATTACGGTGAGTGCAAGCCTCATCGTCAAGGCCATCGCTGAGGCTCCGGGCTGCACCGTGAGCACCGAGGCCGATGGTGTCTACGTCATTGGAAGCGGCGTTGTCCCGGTGGTGTTCACGCCTGGGATGATGACACTCCGAGGAACATCGGAACTGGTGGGCACCACGCTCCAGTTGACCAACGGAGGCCCCTCGGAGATCGCAGCGGCCTGGTCGGCAAAGCGCGTCGCCGTGGACAACTTCAACATCGTCTTCACCTTCAACCTCCCCAGCTCGAAGGCGGATGGATTCACATTCACGCTTCAGAACTCGGGCAAGGGTAACTGGGCAAGCGGAGGAAACGGCGGTGCGCTTGGCTACCAAGGCATCTCCAACAGCGTGGCGATCAAGTTCGGGCTGTACAACGGTGCGACTCAGCAGGAGGTTTCGCAAACTGGATTGCTTACGAATGGAGCGGCTCCCAGCACGGTGGCCGTTGATATGAGCGGTTCCAACATCAACCTGCACAGCGGCAGCGTCTACAGTGTCAATCTCGTCTACAACGGGACCACGTTGACGGAAACAGTCACAGACACGCAGACAAAAGCAACCTTCACTCACTCGTACAAAGTCAACATCGCTTCGGTGTTGGGAAGCACAACAGCGTACGCAGGCTTCACGGCAAGCACCGGCGGATTCACCTCGGTTCAGGACATTCTGAGCTATGGATATTCCGGCAACTAGAAGGCAGTTCCAGAAGCAAGGTGTTTGCAAAGTCAGAAAGGAGCAAGGTCACCCTCCCCCGAGGTTGTCCTTGCTCCTTTTCTGTGTTGGATTAAGGTCTGAAGGAAGAGCTGAGGCAAGTCGATCAGGTCTGGAATAACGAGTAGTAGCCCAGCCTGGCAAGAACACCCTTGACTCTCTGCTCGCGATAGTACGTCGTGGGCAGGAGTTCCTTGAAAGGAAGGATCGGTCCAGTGGTGGTGCGATCTTTTTTCTGATCGAGCCATCCGCGTTCCTTCGCCTCGGCGAGCCACCATTTGGCTTCGCCGCCCGCGTGGAAGCACTTGATGGAAGCGAAGTCTTCTACGCGCAGCAGATGAATGCCGGGAAGGCCCAGCTTGCGCAGGATGCGTTTGGGCTGATTGCGATGCCAGCAGTGCCACAGGCTCGGATCGAGATACCCGCCGCCGATGTGCATGGCGAGCGCTGCCCAGACGATGGCTTCAATATGCATGACACGAGGAACGGAACGGACATCGAGCCGGGTCAGCAGCCACTCCAGCCAGTCGAGATCGACAGGAGCGCGCCAGCCGCCAACGCCGATGTCGACATGATGGGCAAATCGAATGCCCTCCTGCATGGCTTTGCGGACAGTAGACGGCGGCACCAGGCAACTGGGTTTCTGCCACATCAGCAGGACGCCCGTCGCCGGCGTGGGTTCGAAGCGAAAGCGATTCGGAAAGTAGAGGTCAGGGTCGAGCAGCACCATCTCTTCGCTGCCCTCGCTCAACAACACGGGGTCCGTGATCTTGCGCCAGCATGGATGGCCGTGTCGAAAGAGACGGATGTTGGGATAAGAGCCGAACATGGAAGCTTCGCGGTCGGCAAGATCGTCTTCCGCGAAAACGGACCATTGATGGCCCTTGGTGTTCTGGCGCTCCGTCAGCTCTTCGGTGAGACGCTGCTTGTCTTCGGCAGAATCTGTGATGAGGTGCAAATGGAGCGGTTCTTCGCTGTTGCGAAAGAGGCTCTCCAGGGCGAATCGAGAATAGCCGAGTGAGCCGGGAGACAGGACCAGGAACGCTCTGCGATAGGGTGGTGGCGCTAGGACTGCATTGCTTGTCATGAGCGGGCTTTCCTCATGAACGCAGAGGGGGAGTGCGTTCTTGTGCTGATGGGTGTACGCGCCAGGAGCCGGAATGGGTTTGCCTTAAAGGGCAACATACGATTCTCCTTCCGGATGAGGTGCGGGCGCGGCGGCATCCCTGGAATTCGACAAAGTCTTCCCATTTGTGTCTTGGGAGGTATCACGACTTTCCAGTTTTGGCGCGGCCGGCTGGTTCGGATTGGCTGAAGATTCCGCAGGCAGAAGTCCCTCGTGCTTGAGCAGGGACGAGCGCTGCAGGAAATGTTTTTCCACGAGATGCCAGGAGAGCGCGCCGGCAATGAGGGTGAGTGGCGTTGCCTCGGCAAAGAGCAGAAGCGGCGAGATGTTGCCATGCACACGCTGTACCAGGAGCTGCTGGATCGGGAAGGCGTAAAGATACGTGCCGTACGAAAAATCACCGAAGCGGCCCAGGTTGAGCGGATGCAGCCAGGGAAGGTAAGCCAGGGCCAGGAGCAGGTACGAGCCGCAAATGGGCATCGTGACGGCCAGGCCATTGGGAACGAAGTTGGAAGCAACCAGGACGACGGCGGCAGCGGCGATCCACGGTCTGCGCAGCAGCGGGTAGCCGCCGTAGATTTGAAAAATCGTGCCGGCGAGGTAGTAGGGAAGCACGGTTGCCCAGAAGGGTGGGTATCCAAAAACCTGGCCGAGATACGAGCCTGCGGGATTCCAGCCTTGGATCACCATGTAGAGGTGCAGGGCGATGATGGCGAAAAAGAGAGCGACGACGACGGTGCGCCGGCGGAGAAAGCCCGTAAGTCCCAGGGTCAGCACGCCGAGGTAGCACCAGAACTCGTAGGGCACAGACCAAAGCGAGCCGTTGAGGGCGTTCGACATGGGATTGTGCAGAAACACAGGCGGCGCAGCGAAGATCTGCAGGCGAAGTGTGTTGAGCAGGTAGCTGACAGGCGAGACGTGATGCGAAGTTCCGGGATCGACGGCAAGCGGCACGACAAACAGGGCTGTAAGCGCTGCGGCGACGGCGAATCCAGGATAAATGCGGCCGACCCGGCGCTTCAGAAATTTGAAAACCTTGGGCGAGCGCTGCCAGCTCTGCGTGATTAGAAAGCCGCTGATGACAAAGAAGGCCCAGACGCTGATGTTGCCGAAGGTAATCTGTCCGTGGGTCAGGACCGAAAGCGGTTCCGTGTCGTTGCTGCCGCGGGTCAGGGGAAAGCTGTGAGACAGGATCACCAGCACGGCGAAAATCAGGCGCAGCGAATCGAAGTTGTTCGCGTGACCTGATTTGGGCTGTATCGGCCGGGTAGGCATCGACATATCTCAATCTTGCCGGGGCGAAGAGGGAAAGGCAACTCCACAAGAGTTGCAACCTCTACATCCAAAGAGCTTGGCCCACAGCAGGGTGATTCAGGTTGGGCGCGCCAGAAGTCATCGCGCTCTAAAAAATGAGCTCATGATTGAATACGAACTCAGGGCTGCTGGCGATAGACTTCAGCGAGGCTTTCGCGCAGCAGTTCACCCACCTTTTGAAGGTGGGGCTCAAGGAACATGGACTCATGGTCGCCCGGAGCCCAGAGAACTTTCACACCGCCCGTGACGATCGCATCCCATCCGCAGTGCTCCTGCGCACCAGGGAAATATGGAGCTTCCTTCGCCCGGATCAGCGTGAGCGATCCCGCGTATGGCTCAATGCCGCGGTACTCTTTTAAGGAATTCAGTGTGGTCAGGCTGACGTTGTGCATGAAATGCGGCAGCGACAGGCCGAACTTCTTGCAGAACCACTCGGCAATGGCCCAATTTTTTAGATAGATGCGGTTTCGCACCGATTCGAATTTGTTGGAAATGACGGCGGCGATGTAGCGCGACTTCTGCTTGCTCGACAGCGCGCGCCAGCGGTTGCGGTGGAAGCGGTATTTTCGACCCAGTCGCGCACTGAGGCTCATTTCCGGAGATCCGGCCTGCTGCTGAGCAAGTTCGGCAGAGTAGCCCGGGCGCCAGGAATCGAACAGGACGAGGAAGCCGACCTCTTCCCCAGCCGCCGTAATCTGGCGGGCGGTTTCGACGGCCAGCGGACCAGCCGCGCACCAGCCGCCGATGAAATACGGACCATGAGGCTGTATGGCGCGCATGGCTTCAAGATAGGTAGATGCCCGCTGCTCGACGGTCATTCCCTCGGCGTCGGTATCAAGTTCGCGCAAACCGTAAAAAGGAATATCGTCGCCCATCACGGCGGGAATGCCTTGATAGAGCAGGTAGGAATGAATCATGAAGAAAGGTGGCCGCTTGCCGACAGGACGCACCGGGACGAGAGACGAGTAGTAGGCCCGGCCGCGAACGATGTCAGCGAGTTGCTCGACCGTGGGGGCGTTGAAAATAGTGGTGATGGGCAGGGAGGTTCCAAGCGACTTGTTGATGCGTGCGAAGAGCCGCACGATCATCAGCGAGTAGCCGCCCAGATCGAAGAAGCGCGTGCGAACGCCGATGGGGCGGACGTTCAGGACTTCTTCCCAGATAGCGACCAGGCTGGTTTCCAGTTCATCCCGAGGCGCGAGGAACTCGGCGGAAGTCGCGGTAGGAGCGAGTTGGGAAGAGCCCGGCGGAGGCAGCAGCGCGAAGTCCGCAGTGCCATCGGCGCGGCGCGCGATATTCGGGACGGTAATCAGCTCCGTCCCAGAAAACATGCCTGGAGCGACGGCATGGAAAGCTTCGTGGATGGCCTGGACGGAAGCCGGGGATGCGTCGAACGGCTTGATGTAAGCGACCAGAGCCGGGGCGCCGTCGACGGGGAGAATCGCGGCGACAGTTTCGGCGACGGCAGGAATCGGCCAGAGAACATCTTCGAGTTCGCTTAAGCGGAGGCGGTAGCCGTGCAGGCGCACCAGGCGATCGACGGTATCGAGAATTTCAACCGCGGCGCCGGCGATGAGGTCAGTGGTCTCGGCGGCATCGGTGGGTGTGCGGGCAAGGAGTCCGCTGCGCGTGGTCAGCCCGCCGCTTTGTACCGCAAGCTCTCCGAAAACCCCCGCAGGTACGGCCTGGTCATATTCGTCGAGGACGATGAGCCGCTCGCCGGCCAGCGCGGCATAACGAGGCTGCTTGTCGGCCGAAATCTTGGCCAGCGCCATGGGCCCCGCGGTAAGCGCACTGGAAACCAGCGTCCAGGTGCGAAGCGGGATGGCGGAAAGCCGCTGCGACTGCGCGCTGTTCAGAATGCCGCCGCGCACGATCACGTTCAGGCGGCGATCGCCCGTCCAGCCGCTGTGAATGGCGGCGAGCACGTTGCTGATCGATGCGAAGACAAACGAAACCTGATGCTGCTGAACCAGTGTTGCCAGGTTTGAGACCGATGCCGCTTCCGACGGGTAAAGTAGGGTCGCGCCCGCTACCAGCGGCAGCAGCATATCCACCCACGCATCGGTGGCCGAGGCGGCAGGGGTGACTAGCACCGTATCGCCGGAACGCAGGTCCAGGGCGGCCGCGGCGGCGAGCAGGTGCTGCAAAGTGGCGCGATGCGTGGCCGGCATCGCTTCCGGCTGGCCTTCGCGCGATGGGTTCAGCCCAAGCCACGCGACGCTGGCCGGCTGAGGATACATGGGCAGCGGGAGTCGCTCCGCGGCAGGCCGAAGCAGCTCCTCGAAGGTGGTGATGCCGGTCAGATGAACGGCGAATTCCTTGGAAGCCAGCGAGAGAACCGGCGAATAGGCCTCCATCAAGCGGCTGCACTCCGGAGCGCTGGAGGTAGAAGGCAGAGGAAGTGTCACAGCCCCGATGCGCAGCAACGCCAGCGCCGTTGCCGTGGAATTGCTGCTGGCGTCCAGACGCAGCAGGACCGTCTGGCCCGGGCCGACGCCGCGCTCGATCAGCGAAGTCGCCATGGTCAGGCTGCGTTCGTGAAGATCGCTCCAACGGATGCGGTCGACGCCGTCCACAATGGCGATCTGGTCCGGATTGCCGGCGACCAGGCGGTCCAGCCATTGGGCAAGACTCGTAGAGGGAGTTTGCGCCTCGGCGGTTGATTCCGCACTCGATGGGGTGTTGGCTTCCGGGACCGCGACCAACGGCAGCCGGGAAACGGTCAGGCTGTCATTGTCCATCACCGCTTCCAGAATCCTGACGTACATCTCCATGAGGCTGAGAATGC
>CAILBQ010000664.1 GCA_903832475.1 uncultured Acidobacteriota bacterium
CCGAATCCAAAGCCAGGCGAGTTGCTGCTGACAGTCATTGTCCCGGCGCGCAACGAAGAGGATTGCCTGGGGGCCTGCCTTGCGTCCCTGGTGGCGCAGTCGGAGGAGATTTTCACCCTCGGTGAGGATTGGGAGTTGCTGGTGGTCGACGACGCTTCCACGGACCGCACGCGGGAAATTGCCGAAGGGTTCGTCGGAGTTACCGTGCTGCAGCCGGCCAAGCTCGAGAAAGGCTGGACCGGCAAGGCCAATGCCTGCTGGACGGCGGCGCAGCAGGCGCGCGGCCGCTGGCTCCTGTTTACCGACGCCGACACGGTGCATGAGCCAGGCAATCTGCGGCGGGCGATCCACGAGGCCGAGAAGTACAAAGTTGGAGTTCTGTCCTACTCGCCTCGGCAGCTGGTTTCGGGCATTTTGCAGCGGGCGCTGATGCCGCTGGTGTTTTCTGAGCTGGCGCTGGCTTATCCGCCGGAGAAGGTATCCAATCCAGAGCTGCGCATTGCCGCTGCCAACGGGCAGTTTCTGCTCACTAGCCGCGAGGCTTACAAGGCGCTGGGCGGGCATGCTTCGGTAAAAGGCGACATCCTGGAGGACGTCGAACTGGCCTTTCTCGCCAAGCGCCGCAAGCTCGGTCTGCGCTTTCGCTACGCCGCGGACGCCGTCTCGACCCGCATGTACCGCACCACCGGCGCCATGCTTGACGGCTGGACGAAAAATCTAGCCCTGCTGTTTGGAAACCCGATGATCCTGGCTTTGTGGCGATTGCTGGATATTCTGCTGCTGGTCGGCCTTCCGCTTCTGGCGTGGAAGTTCTGGCACTACGGAGTGCAGCTGGTACCCTGGTTCACCGCGGGCTGGATGCTGGCGCTGGTCTGGCTGCGCAATCTCTGGCGGTTCTATGCGCGCGTGGCGAAATCGAACTTCCCGGCGCTCGATTGCGCGCTTTCTCCGCTGGCTCTGCCGTTGTTTGTCGCGCTGCTCTACCGAAGCTGGTTTCAGAATCGAGTTCTGCACCAGGTAGCGTGGAAGGGCCGTTCTTATCCAACTTGAACAGTTGATTTGATGCCATCAATTAACTCATGAGCCACATCAAATATTGAACCGCGCTCCAATCCCACACATCGAATGGAAAGAGCAACTTCAGGACTGCACATGATTCTGTTAACACGAAGGGCGACATTTTCGGCGTCGCACTACTACTGGAACCCGGCCTGGAGCGAGGAACAGAATACTGCCAAGTTTGGCCGATGCGCCAACCGGCAGGGCCACGGGCACAACTACACGCTCGAAGTGACGGTGACCGGCGAAGTCGACCCGGTGAGCGGGTTCGTCGTCGATCTGAAGTGGCTGAAGGACGTCATCGAGCATGAGGTGCTGGACGTCTACGATCACCGCCATCTCAATCACGAAGTCCCAGAGTTCGCCACCGCCATCCCCACTACCGAGAACATCGCGATTGCGGTCTGGAACAGGCTCGACGCCGCGGTCAAAGCGGCGGGAGGGGCGAAGCTGAACCGGGTGCGGGTATACGAGACCGGCGACATATTCGCCGATTACCTGGGCGAAACAGCAGAAATCTCCGGTGAACCGGCATGAAAGCCTACTTTTCCCGCGGCTACGAGATCAGCGCCAGCCACCGCCTGCACACCGACGTATTGTCGGAGTCGGAGAACCGCGCGACCTTTGGCAAGTGCAACAATCCGTTCGGACACGGGCATAATTACCGCATCGAGGTCACAGTCGGCGGCCCCGTCGATGCAGCCACCGGGATGGTCATCGACATGGTGGAACTCGATACCGTGGTCGGTCGCGAAGTGCTGCAGCGATTCGACCATACGAATCTGAACAACGATTCGATATTCGCGAATCAGGTGTCGACGACAGAGAATCTATGTATCGCGATCTATCAAATCCTCATGCCCGCGCTGCAACCGGCAAAACTGGAACGTGTGCGCATTGAGGAAACGGAAAACAATTTTTTCGAATATCCAGGACGAATTGGACACTCGAAGGCATCAGGGCCAGCAACCGCACGACTGTAGAACCACTCCACCTGCTTTTTTGAAGGAAACCGCAATGGCACATCCTATGGTAGTCACGAAATCCGCGAAGAGTGTCACCTCCGTGTCGCCGGAGCAGGAGCCGGCATCCGATCTGGCAAACGTCACAACGCAGGAGCTGTACCGCGAATTGCTCGGCAGGTTCCATGAGGATCCCCATCGTGACGGCCTGCTGGCGACGCCCAGCCGCGTCGAGAAGTCAATGGAATTTCTGACCAAGGGCTACACGCAGGACCCCACGAAGATTCTGCGCGGGGCGCTGTTTGACGTCGATTATGACGAGATGGTGATCGTCAAGGATATCGAGATGTTTTCGCTATGCGAGCACCACATGCTTCCCTTCTGGGGTCGCGTCCACGTGGCCTACATCCCCAACGGCAAGGTGATCGGACTGAGCAAGATTCCGCGGCTCATCGACGTCTTTGCTCGGCGGTTACAGGTACAGGAGCGGGTGACGCGCCAGATTGCGGACGCCATCCAGGAAGCAATCGAGCCCCAGGGCGTAGGCGTGGTGATCGAAGCGCGGCACATGTGCATGATGATGCGGGGCGTGGAGAAGCAACAGTCGGCGACGGTTACTTCCGCCATGGTGGGCTGCTTCCGCGAGCAGCCGACGCGCGCGGAGTTCCTGTCACTGGTTCGGCAGCCGGCTGCCGGAATTTAGGTGTCTATGACCGTGGCGGCAGCGATGGCCTTCCCACGCCTTCCTTGATATGCGAAGCCGTCAGACCGCCAATATCCGTCTGATGGCTTTTCTTACCCAGCAATGTCGCGTCCCGCTTGTCATAATCTCCACCCGAAATGCAGACCTGGCTGTCCCGTTTCCTGCGAAATGCCAAGGCGGCGATGCCAAATCCGGCTCCTGCCAGCAACAATCGACTCATCTTCATGGTTGATTCCCCCTGCAATTAAGATGCAGGGATTGCCGTCGCACGCCGCCGCTGCCGCGAACAAGTACACTCAAACCTGTGAATGGGCTGCTGGTAGTGGATAAAGCGGGGGGGATGACCTCGCATGATGTGGTGAGCCGGGTACGACGGTTGACCGGCGAAAAATCTGTAGGACATCTTGGAACCCTGGACCCCATGGCAACGGGCGTCTTGCCGCTACTTCTGGGCAATTTTACCCGCCTGGCGCAGTTTTTTTCGACCGCAGAAAAGACATACACCGGAACCATCCGATTTGGCTTCGCGACCGACACCTACGACGCGGAAGGCATTCCCGTTGAACCGGTGGTAACACCGGAGTTGACCCTCGAACAGATTCAAAATGCGGCAATTCCCTTCCATGGCGAGGTCGAGCAGATGCCCCCGGCCTATTCTGCCAAGAAGATCGACGGCAAGCCGGCGTACAAGCTGGCGCGAGAGGGCAAGCCGGTTGAGCTAAAGGCCAAGACCATCCACATCCACGATTTTGTGCTTGAGAGTCTGGATGGCGATACGGTGAGTTTTCAGATCACCGTCAGCGCGGGAGGCTACGTGCGTTCCGTAGCTCACGACCTCGGGCAGGCGCTTGGCTGCGGCGGACATCTAAGCAGCCTGCGGCGAACGCGCGCGGGCGTGTTTACCGTGGACGATGCCTGGACCCTGGAGAGGCTTGAAGCTCTTGGCGGAAATCTCCAAAGCGCGCTGCTCCATCCGCGCACACTGCTGCCGGAAATGCCGGCGGTGACGGCCGACGCCATGGTGCTGGGAAGATTGCGCAACGGCGCGCAGGTCAACCTGGCTGAATTCTCCGACGCGGGACTGGTGAAGATTTTTGCCGGGCAACGAGAATTGGCTGCTATTGGGAAACGGATCGCGGGGACGCTGTTTCAACCGATCGTGGTGATGAACTGAGCGGAGCAGGCGTGCGAGAGCACCCCTCATGAGACAGTTCGCTTAAAAATTCGAATCCCACCCATGACGCGAATTGCTGCGTCATGGATGGGGCACAGATCTCTCAGTTCGTTGGAGAAAAGACGTCAGTATAGTCGGAAGCTGACGACGACCTGAATCGGTACCGGTACAGCTTTACCGCTGGCGCGCTCGATGGCCGGCTTGAATTTGTACTGACGAACGGCTTCGAGGGCTTTTTCGTCCAGACCCATGCCCAGGGCGCGAACCACATGCACATTTTGCGGATTGCCCTGCGCGTCGACGATCAGGCTAACGATCACCGTACCTTCATACTTGGCGCGGCGGGCTTCGTCGGAAAATTCCGCTTCGGGCTGGAAGATGGCGCGAGGAGCGCTGACGCCGTCGCCGACGCGATACAGGCCGCCGCCTACGTTGCCCCCGGTGCCGGGACCGTAACCATTGCCGTTGCCGCTGCCCAGGCCACCATTCTTGCCGGTGCCCATGCCGGCGCCGGACCCGGGTCCGGTGGATGCCAGGGAAACGTTCGGCGACTGGCTCACGCCAATCATGGGCAAGTTCGGATTATCCGGCAACTTGATATTGGTTTGGACATTGATCGCCGATTCCATCGCAATCTTTGGCTTATCCACGCGCAGAGGAGTCGGCGGGACGATGGGTGTCTTTTCGATCTTGGGCAAATGGCCCTTGTTCGGCGGGGTGATCTCGTGATTACCGCCGCCACCGCCTCCGCCCATCTTGCCGCTTTTGGGCGTGGTGGGAATGAATGGCTTGATATTAAGCTCAGCGTCGGTAAACTTCATCGCCGGCGGAAGGTGCTCATTGATTTGTTTGCGGAATCCCCACAGCAGTAAAGCCAAAATGGCGAGATTGATGCCCAGAGATATTGCGAACGACGCCGGGTTGCGCTTGACCGCCATCGGGTCGACGACCGCGATCGGCGTGCTGGTCAGCTCGAGGGGCGGCAGCTTGGGCGGGAAGAAAACGTCGTGGACGTTTTCAAACAGCTCGGCCCAGATAGGCTTCTCTTTGAAAGTGTCGCCGGAGAAGGATTCCAGTTCGTGCCTGGGTTCAAGCGGCGGTCGGGAGTAGCCGCCATTCTGCGAGGCATTCGGTGCGGCGGTTTCGGCTTCAGGCGGATTAAGCAGATCGTTTGCCATAGTTTCTGCCAGTTCATCTCCCAGTTCGGATGCAGTGCTTGGTCTGGCCTGCCGAAAGATACTTCGTATGGCTCACGACGTAAACAATCTGTCGAGAGCTCATCCAGATATTATGCGGGAGCGCTTGGCCTGCTGTCTCGCTCACCTTCCAGATGGTGTTCATTTCGCTGGTTCCGACCGCCGTATTGTCGTGCAGTCCGGCAATTCCTCTGATGCACCACCTGCTTCACTCGAACGGTACGCTTGGCGGGTGGTCTCCGGATTTTGGTTCCTTCGCCGTTTACACTGACAATTGGACGTGTGGCCCCTGAAATGGGATGCACAGGTTTGGATGGGGCGCAAATAAGTGTGTGCCGGTCTGAACACCGTCCGCAAGGGAAATCCTTGCCCTGATGCAAGTTTGATTCCATTTGGAGTACGAATGTCTGCTGTCCCAGAGCTGAAAACGACCCTTACGCTGCCCAAGACCGAGTTTCCGATGAAGGCCAACCTGCCCCAGAACGAGCCGGTGCGGCTGGCCAAGTGGGCGGCGATGGATATGTACGGCCAACTGCGCAAGGTTGCCGCCACGCCGCTCAAGGGCCTGCCGAGGCCGAGCTACCTGCTGCATGATGGCCCTCCGTATGCCAACGGTCCGCTGCACCTGGGGCACGCGCTGAACAAAGGCTTGAAGGATTTTGTCGTCAAGTCCAAGACCATGGCCGGATTCGATTCGCCTTATGTGCCGGGTTACGACTGCCATGGGCTTCCTATTGAAATCAAGGTCGACGAGCAGCTCGGCCGCAAGAAGCTGGAGATGCCGGCGCCCGCCGTACTCGACGCTTGCCGCGCCTATGCGCAAAAGTACGTGGACCTGCAAACCTCCCAGTTTGAGCGGCTTGGGGTGTTTGGCAGATGGCGCGATCCGTACAAGACGATGTCCCGGCAATACGAAGCGCGGACGCTTGAGGCCTTCTACGGCTTCTTCGAAAAAGGCTTCGTGTATCGCGGATTGAAGCCAGTGTACTGGTGCATCCACGATCGCACCGCGCTGGCCGATGCGGAAATCGAATACGAGCAGCACACCAGCCCGTCGGTGTACGTGCGCTACCGGCTGACGTCGGACGTCGCGCACCTGGGCGAGGAACAGGCGGCAGCGCTCAAAGGTCGCGAGGTCTACACCATCATCTGGACGACCACGCCGTGGACCTTGCCGGCATCGCTTGCAGTGGCATTTCATCCCAATTTTGAATACGTGGCGATGTCGGATGGGCAGGCAGCGGACGCTCCCGTCTATATCGTCGCCGCTGATTTAGCGGCAGCCGTGGCTACGGCCTGCAAGCTGCACGAGCCTTCTGTCCTGACGAAATTTCCCGGCAGCCGGCTGGATCGCGCCACATTCCAGCATCCCTTCCTCGAGCGCTCGGTACTGGGCGTCAACGCCGATTATGTGACCGCCGATCAGGGTACGGGGGCTGTCCATACCGCTCCGTCTCATGGCGCGGACGACTTCTATACCGGCGTGCGCTACGGCCTGGATGCCACCACGCGCGTCGATGCGGTGGGGGTTATCCATGTGGATACCTCGGCATGGAAAGAAGCCGAGCCGCCCCCCTTTGACGGCAAGAAAGTCTTCGCGGCCAACCCCGTGATCGTCGAAATGCTGCGCGAGCGCGGTGCGCTGCTGGGCTACGGCGAGTTCCAGCATTCCTACCCGCATTGCTGGCGCTGCCACAAGCCGGTCATCTTCCGGGCGACCGAGCAATGGTTCATTGGCCTGGAAACCCCGGTGCTGCGCGCCGACGGCTCGGACACCACCTTCCGGCAACTCACCATCGAGGAAATTGCCAAGGTGAATTGGGATCCCGCCTGGGGGCAGGAACGCATCACCAACATGATCGCGACTCGCCCGGACTGGTGCATCAGCCGGCAGCGCATCTGGGGCGTCCCCATCGCGGTGTTTCTCTGCACCGCATGCCACGCGCCGCTTCAAGATGCCGTATTGAACGCGAAGATCGTCAAGCTGTTCGAAGACGAGGGCGCGGAGGCCTGGCACACCACGGCAGTCGCGGACCTGCTTCCCGCCGGGACAAAGTGCGCGAAGTGCGGCCACGGCGAATTTTGCAAGGAGATGGACATTCTCGATGTCTGGTTCGACTCGGGAACGAGCTGGCTGGCGGTGTGCGAGTCGGATCCGGATCTCCGCGACGCCTACGCCCAGCCCGATCGGACCGTGCTGTATCTGGAAGGCGGCGATCAGCATCGCGGCTGGTTCCATTCCTCGCTGCTGACCTCGGTGGCCCTGCGCGGCAAGGCTCCCTACACCAACGTGGCGACTGCCGGCTGGACGTTGGACGAACTCGGCCGGGCCATGTCCAAATCTCTCGGCAACGGAGTTGATCCGGTTGCCGTGGCCGGGCAGCTTGGCGGCGAAATCGTGCGCCTGTGGGTTGCGTCGATCGACTTCCGCGAAGACATGGCGGCCAGCGACAACCTGATGAAGCGCTGCGCCGACATCTACCGCAAGCTACGCAACACTTTCCGCTTTCTGCTGGCGAATCTGCACGAATTCGATCCGGCGACCCAGGCGGTGGCGTTCGAGGAGCTCGAACCTCTGGACAAATACATGCTCGCCCGCACCCGCGAGCTAACCACGCAGGTGCTGAAGTGGTACGAGGATTTCGAGTTCCACCGCATCTATCACGCGGTCAACGAGTTCGCGATTGCCGATCTGAGCGCGTTCTACCTCGATGTGCTCAAGGATCGCATGTACACATTCGCACCGTCGTCGCCGGCACGGCGCTCGGCACAGACCACGCTGTGGCAGATCACTGAGGCGCTGGTGCGGCTGGTGGCGCCCATCCTCAGCTTTACCGCGGATGAGGTCTGGGAATATCTGCCGGTGGTCGAAGGCCGCGAGGCAAGCGTCCACCTCGCGTTGTTCCCTGCCCCGGCAGATATTTATCCCGAGGATCCCGAGCCATTGCTTGCACAGTGGAAGCAGATTTTTGCGGTTCGCGACGCGGCCATGCTGGTGCTCGAAGAGGCGCGCCAGAACAAACTCATCGGCAAAGCACTCGAGGCCGAACTTGAGATCCGCGCCACAGGCGAACTGCTGACTTTGCTGCAGGCACACGCGGTCGGCCTCAAGGAAATCCTGAATGTTTCGAAGGTGACGGTGCTTCCAGGCGCCGAGCTGTTCGTCGTGGTCCTGCCTGCTTCTGGAACCAAGTGCAACCGCTGCTGGAATTTCATGCCCGAGGTTTCAAACTACGGCGCATGGGAAGGCGTCTGCACCCGCTGCCAGAACGCCCTGGAAGCCATGGGAATCGCACGCCCTGCGGAAGAATCCCCCGAGGTGTCCGCTTGACCGCTGAGAACCTGAAAGCCGGCCAGCCTTCGCGGCTTCCCTGGCTGCTGCTGATTTCAGCGCTGGTGATTCTGGCCGACCGGCTCAGCAAGGTCTGGATCACCAACCACCTTGAATTGGGCGGCGCGATCCCGGTCATTCCGCGGGTGTTTCGCATCACACACGTGCTGAACGATGGGGCGGCATTTTCCCTTTTCGCCGATTCAGCGTCGCCGGAGCACGTCCG
>CAILBQ010000665.1 GCA_903832475.1 uncultured Acidobacteriota bacterium
CAATGCGAATCATGCTGTGTCGATCTCCGTCGTTCGTCCGTTCCATTTACGGCCGGATATCGGCGAATCACCCGGGAGTGATTTCACCGCCAGCTCGCAAGTCCCAGAGGGTTTGGAATGACTGTCCTTGTTATCGACCATTCCGGCGATAGCGTAAATGCAACTTTCGTTTGGGGGGGATTACGAAAGTCTAATGGAGCTGATTCGGTTTTGTAACCAAATAAATCAGCATTTTGCATCTTTTTCTCCAAGGGCCGTTTCTCCCGTTTGCGGGCAGATTTCGCTCTATCGGCAATGTTCCCGTCGGCACCCTCGACAGAGGGAAAAAGGACGGACGGAAGCATAGCGGATCAGGGCGCCGGGCGGAGGCAGAGAGACGGCTGCAGACGCCGGCAGCCGCGGGGACTTTCCGGAAAAGTGGACGTCGATACGTGTATTCGCAGCGTTTCACTGACCCCTCCGCCTGTAAACAGCCGTGCACACTCCCCGACTTGGGGAGCTTTTAAGTCCCTTAAAATCAGCGAAAAGCACCCTTCCCGACTTTGGACGGAGAATTGCTCTGATGGGGGTGTAGCTGGAATCTGCCGAGGAGCTCAGCAATGCACTCAATCGCCTGGTGGCCGACCTGTATCGTGCTCGCAATTGCGACCTTTACAGATTTGCGCAGCCGCCGCATACCGAACTGGCTGGTGCTTCCCTTCCTGGTTGCCGGAGTCGGCGTATCGACCTGGATGCATGGCTGGACGGGGCTGGGAACGAGCCTGGAAGGGCTGGCCTTAGGCGCGGTTTTGTACGGAATCCTGTGCTTCATGGGCGGGATGGGCATGGGCGACGTGAAGCTGGTCGCGGCAATCGGGGCGTGGGTTGGCCCCAGCCAATTGTTTTTTGCGCTGATCCTGACCGCCATGGCGGGCGGGGTGATGGCACTGATCTGGGCCGCGCGCGGAGGTTTTTTGGGCGAATTGTTTCAGGGCTCCGGCGATTTGCTTTTTGGGTTTGGCAAGCGCGGCATCGCGCCGCACCCCGAACTGGTTTTGAGCAATCCGAAAGCGCGCAAGATGCCGTACGCACCGGCCATCGCGATCGGCACATTGATTTCCTTCTTCGCGTATTGAAGGAGCGGACGAGTACAAGACAGGGAACAAGTAAGACAACGGTTTGAGCAGTGTCCCCCGGGACGAAAGTTGAAATGATCCGCCAGGCAAGAGCCTGCACAAAGCAGAAAGTGGTATTTCGTTGATGTCAACACCTCTTCACGATTCCGCGGCACTCGGCAACAGCGTGCAGACCATTGCGCTGATTGGCCCGGAGCAGCAGCGGCGAAGTTCGGTAGCCATCGCCCTCGCCGGGCTGCAGGCGGGGATGGTTCGCGAGTTTCCCACGTATCCCGGTCTGGACGAGGTTCCGGCCATCGTGAGCCAGGACTATGACGTTGTCATCATCGATCTGGACAGCAATCCGGAATATGCACTGGACCTGGTCGAAACCATCTGCGCTTCGGGCTCGGCCACGGTGATGGTCTACTCCGCCCAGAACGATCCGGAATTTCTGGTACGCTGCATGCGGGCCGGCGCCCGCGAATTCCTGACGCTTCCCTTTGCGCCTGGCGCCATCGGAGAAGCGCTGGTGCGAGCTTCGGTGCGACGTCCTGCGGTGCAGGCTCCAGTTAAGAAAACGCGCGGCAAGTCGTTCGTGTTTCTCGGCGCCAAGGGCGGGTCCGGGGTTACGACGGTGGCCTGCAACTTCGCAGTTTCGCTGGCCAGGGAATCGAATCAAAGCACGCTGCTGATCGACCTGCATCTGCCGCTGGGCGATGCGGCGCTGAACCTGGGCGTCGATGCACAGTATTCCACCGTGAACGCTTTGCAGGAGTCGGCCCGGCTGGATTCAAATTTCCTGGCTCGCCTGCTGACCAAGCACAGTTCCGGTCTGTCGGTGCTGGCGGCTCCGGGCAAGTTCACACATTTTCATGCCACCGACGAGGCCATCGACAAGATGATGGCAGTTGCCCGGCAGGAATTCGACAACGTGGTCGTTGACGCCGGCTCACGGCTGGACTTGAGCGGCACCACGCTGTTTGCCGATGCGGCGACCGTGTACCTGATTTGCCAGGTGAGCATTCCCGAATTGCGCAACTCCAACCGGCTGGTCACGGAGTTTTTCACCTCGGCTGGACCGCGGCTGGAGATTGTTCTGAATCGGTACACATCCCGTTCGCTGGGCGTCGATGACGAGCATATTACCAAGGCTCTGACGCGGCCTGCGAAGTGGAAGATTCCCAATGATTACGCTACGGCGCAGCGGACGCAGAATACGGCCACTCCTCTGTCTCTTGAAGATTCGCCAATCTCGCGGGTAATTAAGCAGATGGCCAGAACCGCATGCGGCATGACCGCAACCCCGGAAAAGAAAAAACGTTTCGGACTCTTCAGTTAGGACACAAACATGGATGCCTCGGTGCAGAATCAAAATTTCGAAAAACTCAAAGCGGACATTCATCGCGTCCTGATCTCGAAGCTGGACCTCGAGAAGCTGTCGCGGGTCAATCCCGAACAGGCGCGCATCGCAGTCGCGAGCATGGTCAACGAGATCATCGCCACGCAGCGCATCCCCCTCAGCTTTGAAGAGCAAGAGCAGATCCAGACCGACCTTCTCGATGAAGTTTTCGGACTCGGTCCACTCGAGCCGCTGCTCAAAGACCCCAAGATCTCCGACATCCTGGTCAACGACAAGGATCACGTTTTCGTTGAAAAGAACGGCCTGCTGCAACGCGTCGACACCACCTTTCGCGACGACCGTCACCTGCTGCAGATCATCGACCGCATTGTTTCGCGGGTCGGCCGGCGCGTGGATGAATCCTCGCCCATGGTCGATGCCCGTCTGCCTGACGGTTCGCGCGTCAACGCCATCATTCCGCCACTGGCTCTCGATGGCCCCTCGATGTCCATCCGCCGCTTCGGCACCGGGCCGCTGGCTTCCAATCACCTGGTCAAGCTGAACAGCATTTCCGCGGAGATGATGGAAGTGCTGGCGGCCGCAGTGCGCGCCCGTCTGAGCATCCTGATCTCGGGAGGCACCGGCGCCGGCAAAACCACCTTCCTGAACATCCTGTCCACTTTCATCCCGCAGAGCGAGCGCATCGTCACCATCGAAGACGCCGCCGAACTGAGGCTGGCCCAGGAAAACATCGTTCGCCTGGAAACCCGTCCGCCCAACGTTGAAGGCCAGGGCGCGGTGCGTCAGCGGCAGTTGCTGATCAACAGCCTGCGTATGCGTCCCGACCGCGTCATCCTTGGCGAAATCCGCGGCGAAGAAGCCTTCGACATGCTGCAGGCGATGAACACCGGCCACGAAGGTTCGATGGCCACCATTCACGCCAACACCACCCGCGATGCCCTCACTCGGCTTGAGTCGATGGTGGCGATGTGCAACCTGAACCTACCGGAAAAGACGGTTCGTCAGCAGATCACCTCGGCTCTCAGCATCATCGTGCAGGTCTCGCGTATGAGCGACGGCACCCGCAAGGTGGTCAGCATTTCAGAGATCACCGGCATGGAAGAGAGCGTCATCAGCATGCAGGACATTTTCACTTTTCAGAAGAAGGGCATCGGCCCGGACGGCAAGGTTGTCGGAGCTTTCACACCGACGCATATCCGTCCCAAGTTCCTGGAGAAGCTGCGCGTGTCAGGGATCTTCCTGCCTCACAGCCTGTTCGAGACAGTCACAGAAGTCAAATAAACGGAAAGGAGGTCGAAATCAATGGGAATCATCATCATTGTCGCGTTTCTGGGAGCATTTACGGTTGTTGCGCTGATCATGATCGCCAGCGGCACCGGAAGCAGCAAGCAGACCAAGCAGGTCATTGCTACACTGAACTCCGCGCTAGCGACCTCCAGCAACAACAAGCGGGACCAGGTCGTCGATCTGCGCAAGAACGAGTTGCTCAGCGCAGTTCCCTGGCTGAATAGATATCTGGCCAAGATCGAACTGGCGCCGCGGTTGCGCACGTTGCTCTACCAGGCCAACCTGAAATGGACGGCGGGGGGATTGATCCTGATGAGTCTGGTGGCCTGTTTCATCCCCGGCTACCTGGCCTATCTGCGTACCAGCGCGTTGCTGCTCTCCCTGGCTATCGGCGTTGGATGCGGCTTCCTGCCGCTGCTCTATGTGCGTTACAAGCGCAGCAGCCGTTTTGGGAAGTTCGAACAGATGCTGCCGGATGCGCTGGAAATGATGGTGAGCGCCCTGCGCGTCGGCCACAGCATGAACGCTGCGCTGGGACTGGTGACGCGGGAATGTCAGGACCCGATCGCCGGCGAATTCCGCATCTGCTATGACGAGCAGAACTTTGGCCTGGAGCTGCGCACCGCGATGGAGAATCTGGTGACGCGGGTACCACTGCAGGATTTGAAGATTGTGTGTACCGCGATCCTGATTCAGAAGGAAAGCGGCGGCAACCTGGCCGAAGTGCTGGAGAAGACCTCGCATGTGATTCGCGAACGCTTCCGCCTCAAGCGGCAGGTGCGAACGCACACCGCGCAGGGACGCCTGACAGGCATGATTCTGTCTTTGTTGCCGGTCATTCTGGGAGTTGCGCTATACTTTGTCAACCCCGACAATATGAGCCTTTTGTGGAAACGAGAAATTGGCCGAATGCTGCTGTATGCCTCGGGCACAGCAACGTTCATCGGTTCCATGATCATTCGCAAGATCGTCAACATGGACGTGTGAGGACGTATGACATTTGCAATTTTGGCATTCTGCGGCATATTCATCCTCTTCGCGAGCGGCGGCCTGCTGCTGTTCTATCGCGAAGCGATGATTCAGCGCATCGCCAGCGTCATCACGCCCAATCCAAAGCAGCGCAAGTTGAGCAGTACGCTGCAGCAGACGGGGACTTCGCTGGGCGGCGTCATCGAGTCGTTCGAGCGCGTCATTCCCAAGAGCCAGGCGGAGATGTCGGTGGTGCAGCAGCGGCTGATTCGTGCCGGCCTGCGCAAAGACGGCACCATGAAGACGTTCTACGGCGCCAAGGTAGTTACTCCGGCAATCCTGTTGATTGCCTGCTACGCCACGGGAGCGGGAGACTATTCCTTCGTCTTCTACGTGATCGCGCTGGCGATCGGATATCTGGGACCGGACTTCTGGCTTGGCCGCCAGATCAAGCAGCGCCAGAGCAAGATTCGCCGCGGGCTGCCCGATGTTCTGGACCTGCTGGTGGTTTGTATTGAAGCCGGATTGAGCCTGGACCAGGCCACATCCCGCACAGCGGAGGAGCTGGCACAGTCGCAGCCCGCTCTCTGCGATGAATTGGGCATCGTCGTGTTGGAACAACGCGCCGGCCGCCCTCGTTCCGATGCCTGGAAGCACATGGCGGAACGAACCGATGTTGACAGCGTGCGCAATCTCGTCAACGTGCTGATCCAGTCCGAGCAATTTGGGACCAGCATCGCCAAGACATTGCGTGTACATTCCGAAACCCTTAGAACACAGCGCATACAGAAAGTGGAGGAGATGGCGGCGAAGCTCACGATCAAGTTGATTTTTCCGCTCGTGCTCTTCATCTTCCCTTCTCTGTTTCTGGTTGTGCTTGGTCCTGCGGGCATCATCATGTCGGAATCGTTTGCCCAACTTTTCAAAAAATAGGAGAAAGGAGGTTTCCCAATGGACAATGTCGTGATTATCCGAATTGTTGCCGGCGTGCTCTTCGCGATCGTGCTCGGTATTCTCATTCAGCGCCGCCGCACCCGCGTCAGCTAATGGAACAGGCTTTCTCACCGGGTTGCGAGCGCCGTGAAGTCGAAATACCTAGTGCTACAACCCACAGCGACTGATCGGGAACACTCGTCCCAACGATGAGTGTTCCCTCCGTCCTCAACCACCCTGTCGGCCAGCACGAGAGACACAGGGTGCAGCGGTAACTTGTTTTTCGATTGGGCGGAGCTACGGGGGTCCGCGCGATCCTGGCGGTTGTGTGCGTCCACAACCTAGGTGCACTTGAGCAGTATCTCCACACCTGAAGGCTGCAGAAACAGGGACGACCAAATACGTAGGGAAGCGGTAACCAGATGACGAACCGTCAGTATTGCGTTTACAACCAAACTCGTGAATGTTTTCTTAGCTTGGGCGTGATGGCCGCGAATACGACGCTGGCGCGCCTCAAGGGGCTCATTGGCAGAATCAAGTTGAAGTCGGATGAAGGCTTATGGGTAGTACCCTCCAGAGGAGTTCATACGCTGGGAGTTCTGTTCCCTTTGGATCTGGTCTATCTGGATGATCAGCTTCGGGTGATTCACCAGGTCGAGTCGTTTCCGACCTTTCGCATTGCCCCGTTGATGACCCAGGCTACCAGTGTATTGCAGCTTCCGACGCACACCATTTTTTCATCGCAGACGCAGCCGGGAGATCAATTAGTGATCTGTGTCGCGGAAGATATGGAGCAACACCTCACTCTCTTCAGGAATGTTTGCGGACAAGTGAAATAGGGGATGAATGCAGGGGGAACCATGGCTTCAGGCAATCGTTGGTGGGACAAGTTTTTTTCGAAAGATCGGCGCAGGGCGGAACGCAAGCCTTCGTCGCAGCTGGCCGCGTATTTCTGGACCGGCTCGGCGCCGGTGCGCCACAATATTCGCGATATCAGCTCGACGGGTATGTATTTGCTGACCGAAGAACGCTGGCATCCGGGAACCGTGCTGATGATGACACTGCAGTCTCCTGATGCCGAAAATGCGGACGATCAGGTGATCGCCGTCCAGTCGAGAGCGGTACGCACAGGCGAGGATGGCGTCGGCCTGGCGTTCGTATTGCCCCTTGACGAGAAGAAGTATTTTGCAGGAGGCCGCGAGGGCGCGGACGAAAAGTCGTTAAGGAACTTCCTGGACCGGTTTCTGAACAAGGATAAGTCGTAGTTTTACGTTTTGTTTTTTTGTTACCCGGACCCTGCCGCCAGTACCCCCTGCTGAGGAGATTCCGGGAACCTGAACTGGAGAGAGCACGATGAACGAACCAACAGGCGGAAGGACCAAGTTGTTGAAACTTGTCCGGCCGTTGAAATCTTCCGTCTTGGGGGCCGGACAACCGCAGCATCTTGCTGCAGGTTTGGCTGACAGCCCTCGTGTGCGCACCCGACTGCGCATGATCCCGCCGGTGGCGGGTAACCTGGTCAGGACCTGTCTCAAGTCCGAAGAAGAAGGCGCTGCCCTGGTCGAATTTGGCGTGGTGTTCCCCCTCATGATGATCTTCATCATGGCCATCTTCAGCTTCGGCATTGCCCTGAACAATTACATCCAGCTGACCGACGCCGTGGGTATCGCGGGCCGGGCGCTGGCCATCAGCCAGGGACAGACAAGCGATCCCTGCAACACGGTTGCGACGGCCCTCTACGCAGCAGCGCCCGGGCTCACGCAGTCCAAGCTCAGTTTCAGTTACACCATCAACGGTGTGGCGTATTCCGGAACCACCTGCACCTCGGCCGTTTCCAATCTGAAAGTGGGCGTCAATGCCACGATTACCGCTACCTATCCCCTCAACATCAGCATCTGGGGCAGCAACCCCGCATCCGGTCGCCAGCTATCGGCGTCCATCACGGAGTTGGTCCAATGAAGATCCTTGGAAGGTTTTCCTTCGAGCGGAAATCAGCCAGTGAGCGGGGCCAGGTTTTGCCCATCATGCTCATGTTCACCGTCACCTTTCTGGGCATGATCGGTTTCGTCATCGATTTTGGCCACGTCTACGCGTGCTACCACGAACTGCAGGCTTCTTCCGACGCCGCTGCCCTGGCCGGAGCGTATGCCCTGCCCAACAGCACGGCTGTTGCCGAAGCTACCACGTTCAGCTCGGTGGGATCGAACCTGAATGCCACCTCACTCACCACCGGCGCGGTCATGAGCGCCGGATTTCCCCTGGTGCGGTGCCTCACTACGCTCAAGAACCAGGGTGAGGCCTGCGTGTCCCCTGCCAATGGCAACGCCATCACCGTCAAGCAGCAGTTAGCGGTTCCGATGTGGTTTGCGCGGCTCTTCGGCGTGAACACCGTCACCATCTCCGCCGCTTCAACAGCCGCCATGCGCGGCTCGACAGCGGCTCCCTACAATGTGGCCATCATCATCGATACCACGGCGTCGATGGGCGGCGCGGGATCCGACTCGTGTACCTACAACGGCTCCTCGGGGACGACGCGGCTGCAATGTGCCAAGTATGGCGTGCAGGCCTTGCTGTCAACTCTGTCGCCGTGCGCCGCAACCTACTCAACGTGCTCGGTATCGAACGGCGTGGCCACCTCACCGGTGGACCAGGTCGCCCTGTTTACCTTTCCCAACGTAACGCCGGGGACAGCGGCCAATGATTACACCAATCCGTGCAGCAATCCGAGCATCCCGGTGTACTCGTTTCCGGTTGCAGGATCCACAACGTATTCCCCTGGAAGCACCGCCGCGGCTACGTACGAAATCACACCGTTCCTGAGTGATTACCGTGCTTCGGACACGGCCTCGGCTCTCACCACTACGTCCAATCTTTCCGCGACCATGGGATTGAAGAGTGGCTGTGGCGGGATGGGAGCCCCCGGTGGCGACGGCACTTATTTTGCCGGAGCCATTTACGCTGCACAGGCCGCACTAACGTACCAGCAATCCCTCAACACCACCACTCAGAACGTCATGATCATCCTCAGCGATGGCGCCGCCAACTCATCCAAGATGGCCTCCACGGACGTCAGCGGAGGCAAGGTGGATAGCAAGACCGGTGTCTATCCCTCGACCATCGATCAATGCCACCAGGCCATCACGGCCGCGGCGGCGGCGACAGCGGCAGGCACCCGGGTGTACTCGATTGCCTACGGCGCCTCAACTGCAACCTCCGGGCAATGCACAACGGATTCGCCGGGCATCTCTCCCTGCTCGACCATGTCGCAGATCGCCTCGGCACCTCAGTATTTCTACTCGGATAACACCGCAGTTGGCGGCGATAGCGGTTGCACCTCGGTGCAGACAGTTACCGGACTCAGCTCGATCTTCACCCAGATCGGCGGGGATTTAACGGTGGCGCGTCTGATCCCGGACGCCACTCCGTAAACGGCAACGAACGCACCAATTCATCGCCCGGCTATTCGACGCGGAACAATCATAAGAGGCGTATCTTTCGCAGGAGAGATACGCCTTTTGTGCGTTCGCATGGAGCAGAATCGATTTGCAGTGTTCCTGGCTAAGTAAGCTGGGCAGGTGCCAAGCTACATCGTCCAGCCGCAGGTCTTGCAGCGGAGTCGATAGACCTCCTGCCAGCCAGCGAACGTCGCGCATGAAGCCGTTCCAGGAGCAACGAGCCGCCGTCCGGGTGAGCAATCCCGGGCGAGAGCGGCCGTATCGCTGGGCGACAAGCACCCGGCCCGCGCGATCATGCCAGAGCAGGTTCGTTGCTCAGGCGAAGTCACAAACGGCACGTCATCAGGCCCAGTCCCAGTCGACAGCGTCGCGCTGGCGCTGGACCTTGGGATGGAATGCCGTGCGAGGAAGGTCTAGTTGTATTCGTCGGGAATGACCAGCAGGATCTCAACGGGCGTCGTCTGCCGGTTTTGCATGGCGGGCCGGAAGCGCCACTGGTTCAGGGCATCGAGTACAAACTTCTCCCGCGCAAACTGAGGAGGAAAGACCACCGCCAGGGTCTCGAATTTGCCCTCCTTGTTGACGAATCCATGCACCATTAGAGCGTCCGCGTCGAGGTCGCCGGCAGCGAGCGTTGGCCGCGTGATGTCATAGGGCCACGGAGCCTCGATGCGGGCCGAATTGCCGGCCGCGGCGCCATCCGGGTTCTCGGGCTGCGAGTATTGCAGGATCCAGCTCTTGGCCAGCCCGACATGCACGTAGACCGTCGAAGCCATGCGCCCACTCCACAGCTCCTGGGTTTCGGGGTAGCTTTCGGCAATCGACGAGCCCACCACGACTACACCGAACTGTCCGTCACGGGGAAGCACCACATGCTGATAAGGAGGGCGATTGCCGCGGCCAGAGCCGGTGTCATCGCCTTGCGAAGTCTCGCTGGAAACGCCCTTTGAGGCCGTGCTGCCGCCGGCAGCCTGCAACTTGCCTGGCGCACCCGCACCGGCTCCGGACCCGGGTGTTCCATCCACGCCGGTGGCTTTGCCCTTGCCTGCCTGGGACCGCTCGCCCTTGGCTCCGTCGGTCGGCTGGCCAAGAGCCGATTCATGAGCGCTCTCATTCACGCGAGGCAGCGGCACCGAGCCGTTGGTCATGCGTAAGTCCGAAATGGAAAGCACTTTGACCGTGGGCGACGCCTGGCTCGATGCGGAAATCATCTGCGGCACCTGCTGCACCGGCTCAGCCGCCTTCATCACAATCGGCGAAGTAGAACTTGCCAGGAGTGTCGGAGATTCTTTCAACATCACCGAAGAAGAAAGCTTCACATCGGCAATGCGCTCTTCGTTGTTGGGCTTTTCAATCACCGGCCGCACGGAAGCATTCAAGGGCTTCATGATGGGCGCCATGACCACCTTCTCCAGTTGATTGGGCTTGGCGGACCACAGCATCATCTGCGGGATAGGAATCTTCTTGGCCAGCAGCAAATCCTGCGGCAGCTCCGGTTGGATCAGAGTCTGTGGAGCGTGCAGTTTCTGGATGGCATGAGCCGGGGCGGACTGAGCCAGAGCTCGCTCGCCGCCCGGCGCCGGAGTCTGGGCGACGGACTGCTTGTCCGGATAGTAAGCGCTTCCCTGGCTGGATAACAGCCGCTGTGCGGCAGACTCCTGCAGCTTGACGATGCACAGCGTGTATCGCTGGTCAGGAATGCGAACGTTCACGACTGGCATGCGAAAGACACCCAGGGCGATCAGCACAATCGCCGCCACATGAGCCACACCGGACACTACGAAAGCGGAGGGTCGCCGGGACGGAGGAAGCGGCTCCATGAAAAGCGTAATGGTAGCGGGATACTTCATAGCGGCACGGTTCCTTCTCTGAATCTTGAATGACGTCTCCAGGACATGAAGCAATTCCTCGGCCAACTGAAGAAGGCCTAACCTCTTCGAATTGGCGGGAAAGCCGGGCTCACCGTGTCTGTGGGGCTACACAGCCGCGACCATTGGTATACACACGTTCACACTTGCATCGGCCTCGAAAGCCTAAACCTCTGATTTAGGGAGATATTCGGGGCGTTTGCTTTGGCAAGGCAATTGCCTCTAAGGAGGCGAAAGCAGAGCCGGCCGAACCGCCGGTTCAGTGGGAACCGCATGAATCGAAGATTATTGACGATCCTCCTTTGCGCCTTTCTTGTTGCGGCGGCTTGTTCGTTTCTGGTGTACAAAGCC
>CAILBQ010000666.1 GCA_903832475.1 uncultured Acidobacteriota bacterium
ACAGAGCCATTCCTCCCGACAAGAAATCAGGTCCGAAGCGCCTGCTCATCAGCCTGGGAGGAGCGATCGGCGGATTTATCCTGTCGTGTCTCTGGATATTCCTATCCTCGCTTTACGAGAACCGCCTCCCACAATCGGCGGCAAGCGCCGGGCAACTGCGCGATGTCGTACGAACGGGCGCAAGATAAAGCAGTGTCGCCGTTGTCATGCGACAGACGTCTGGTTCCGCAAGTTACACGAAGAGGTCTCGCAGCATGCCGCGAAGCGGCAGATTTGTGTACCTGCCGTATAGTTTCGCGCGAGCTACAATGGCGCTGAAGCGTGGAGGGGGCTGCGTTTCCAAAGCGGTCGCAACAAAGCGACAAAATTCCGCTTTCGTCTTGACCGCAGCTCTGAGTTCAGCCATTGTGGGCTGGTGCAAGTCCGCCAGATATCGGTCTAGATCTTCCAGCGCACGCGCCGACCGACTGTAGTCAGCTTGGCTCTTCAGTTTGGCTCTGCGGAAATAGTCGCCCAGACCGCGAGTACGAATTCGATGCGCTTTTTCCTTGAAAGACTCCGGTGCTCCGATGCTCTGCGATGCATGGAGCCTGTAGACAACAAGCTTTTCAGGGCAAGCCGCCAGTGTGGAGTGGATGCAAAGCATGAACGCCAGCCAGTAATCATGTATCCAGCTCTGCGGAATGGGAAGCAGGCGATCTCGAAGGCTTGACCGAAACATCATCGTCATCCCGGTAGCCACATTCCCACGCAACAACAAGTCGAGAGCATGACCCGAGCGAAAAAGCTTCTGCTCTCTGGAATCGAACCAGAAACTTTGCCAAAGAGTACGACTCTCCCTGTCACCTGCCGGATTTAGTAACTCCCCGTCAGAAAATACGCCTCCACAATCGGGCCGGGCAGCAAGCAACGCAACTTGAACCTCAAGCTTGTTCGCATGCCAGATATCATCCTGATCGCAAAGCGCGATGAACTCATGCCGGCAGAGCCGGATCGCTTGCTCAAAGTTGCCGGTGCTTCCAAGATTCTTGCTGTTTTGCACGATGCGTACCGGAAACGGCACGCAGGATGCGAAGCGCTGCAAGAGTTCAATCGTAGAATCGGTCGATCCGTCATCACACACCACCAACTCAGAGGGTGGAATTGATTGTTCGGCAATACTTACCAACTGCTGGGGAAGATACGCTTCTCCGTTATATGTGCACATCGCTACCGACACGCCTTCCACGGTTGCCGCGACATTGTCCTGAAGGGATGGCATGTTGATGGGATGTTTCTCCTTCGTCTTGTGATGCCTGACCGCGGCTGAAATCGTAAGACAACTACTGGAACGTGTTGCTTTCGCAACGGTGGCGAAACTATGCGCAGGATAAAATGAAGACCAGTTTCACCAATTGATTCCTTTTCACGAACAGAGGCGTACGATCGGCACTTCATCTCAACGCAATGTGTCAGACAACGTGTCGAGGCTTTCGCGAAATATCGCGGCGAGCCTGCTCCGAGTCGTCGCCAACGTCATCATTTCTCTAGCCCTGCCTGCCTACCTCGTCTCGCGCCTTCCGGTGGCCGTCTATTCGGCTTGGATCCTCATCTTGCAACTCGGTGCCTACGTCTCATTTCTGGATCTGGGTATTCAAACTTCGGTGGCAAAATTCGTAGCCGAGTTCGAAGCGCGAAAGGAAAACGATACAGCCAGTGAGTACGCCAGTGCAGGCCTCGCCATGACATCCGCCATGGCGTTGTGCGGTGTACTGCTCACGTTCATCTTGGCCTGGCAGGTGCCCAGGCTGTTCGGTAGCATGCCGGTGGCGCTTCAGGGCGAGGCCCGCCTGAGTGTGGTGTTAGTGGGCGTCTCACTTTCCGTCGCGTTGCTCTGCTCGGTGTTTGCCGCAGTCTTTATCGGTCTGCAGCGTTATGCGATTCCAAATGCCATCCTGGTGGTCAATCGTGTTCTCGTAACCATCTGCGTATGTGTCGCGGTCTTCTTTCACGGTGGCTTGCAGGTGATGGCAGGGGCATTCGCCATAGTCAATCTCCTCACATCCGGATTGCAGGTCTTCTATTGGCGGAAGATGGCGGCGAACATCGCTATCTCTTTCTCCAGGGTGACTCGCAACATCTTCACACGCATGGTGCATTACAGCGCCTATCTGGCCGTATGGTCAGTGGGTATGTTGCTGGTAAGCGGTCTGGACGTGACCATCGTTGGGCATTTCGATTACAGGAGAACCGCCTTTTATGCAGTCGCAGTGATGCCGACGAATCTTCTGTTGTTAGTTATTTCATCCGTCATTGGTCCCATGATGCCTGCTTCAGCGGCGATGAGCACGCGACGAAGTCCTCAAGAGATGGGTGATATTTTCTTGCGTATCAGCCGCTATGCCGTGCTGCTCCTGCTTCTCGTTGGCCTTCCGCTCATCGTGTTCGGATACCCCATTCTCAAGCTGTGGGTAGGCGCCTACTATGCGGCAAACTGCCTCTTGTATTTGCGAATTCTGCTGATGGCAAACATCGTTCGTAACACCTGCCTGCCTTACGCAACGATGGTCATCGCAACCGGTCGTCAGAAAGCCGCGACTGCCGCGACTGTCGCTGAAGCTGTCGTGAATGTCGTAGCGAGCGTCATTTTGGCCAGCCGTTTTGGCGCGATCGGTGTTGCGTACGGCACGCTACTGGGCGCTTTTGTGAGTGTGTCGATGCACTTCATGCTGAGCATGAAGCTCACGCAGAATACCCTGCACTTCTCACGCCGCACGTTGTTG
>CAILBQ010000667.1 GCA_903832475.1 uncultured Acidobacteriota bacterium
GTCAAAGCTGGATCGTAAGCAAGGATTCAGTTTCACTTGCTTCGCACGATCAAACCGTTGACGACCCAGGAGAGCAATCATGGCTAATAAAAATGTCGCAGTCTTTGGTATCTATCCCACCGCAACCAACGCTGAAATGGCAGTCGACCGCCTCGTCGCATCCGGCTACTCCGACCAGGATGTTTCTGTCCTGATGGCAGACGCTTACACCGCAAAAGAGTTCGCTCACGAGAAAAACACCAAGGCACCCGAAGGCGCTGCCGCTGGCGTTACTACCGGTGGCCTGATCGGTGGCACCCTCGGCCTCCTCGCCGGTATCGGCGCCCTGGCCATACCCGGCGTAGGGCCGCTGATTGCCGCTGGCCCCATCATGGGTGCTCTCGCCGGTCTCGGTGCTGGCGGCGCTGTCGGCGGCGTCGTCGGCGCACTCGTCGGCCTCGGGATTCCCGAATACGAAGCCAAACGCTACGAAGGCCGGGTCAAGAACGGCGGCGTCCTCCTCTCGGTTCACTGTGAGACCTCCGAAGAAATCAGCCGCGCTAAGGAAATCCTCAAGTCGACCGGCGCCGAAGACATCGCATCTTCTGGGGAAAAATCGGCAGGCACGCACGAGGTCGATAGCTCCCCTCGGCAGGAAGCCTCCACCACGACCTACTAGCATCGCGCACGATTGCGGTCTTACCCGGGCCAAACGGCGGTAGCCTACTTCAGCTGCCGCCGTTTGCAGGTACAACGCACCACCCAACCATTTTCTGGAGCCTATCCATGAGCGTCGACACCCTGCAAAAACTCTTCATCGAAGAGTTGAAAGACATCTATTCAGCGGAACATCAAATTACCCGTGCCCTTCCCAAGATTATCAAAGCGACTTCTTCGGAAGAACTGAAAGCCGCCTTCGAAAGCCACCTGGAAGAAACAAAGAATCAAATCGAACGGCTCGATAAAATTGGTGAAACTCTGGGCCGCAGCCTCAAAGGCAAGACCTGTGAAGGGATGAAGGGAGTACTTTCGGAGGGCACAGAAGTGATCGAAGAGGTGGAGGAAGGCGAGGTCCGCGACGCCGGTATTATCTCCGCTGCCCAGCGCGTCGAACACTATGAAATGGCGGCTTATGGTGCGGTAATTGAGTTTGCCAATCTACTGGGTCACAGCGACATCGCCGGCCTGCTCAGCGAGACCCTCCAGGAAGAGAAAGCCGCCGACGCCAAGCTCACCAAAGTCTCGAAGACAGTGAACTCCGAAGCTGTCACTGCGTCCGCTTAATTGAATGCTTTGCCACCCTCAGTTCCAGGGCGTCCTCGCGACGCCCTTTTCTTTTGCCCGAGAAAACGGGATCGCAAGCTGCGCGCCTTGAAGATTGGCGTTCTGGATTGTCCTCTTGCTCCCCACCCCTCCCTCTGTCTACACTCGGACAACGTTAGAAGCGGCTCGCATTCACCCGCCACTCAGACCCGGAAGGGACCATCCACTTGGACAAGAGGCAATTTTTGAAGAAAACCAGCGCCATCGCCACGGGTGCACTCATCTCGCACCTCTCGCCGCGGGCCGCTCGCGCTGAAAAGGCCGAACCGCTTACGAACTGGGCTGGCAACCTCGAATACCACGCAGACCAGCGTTTCAAGCCCACAACGATTCAGCAGGTACAGGACATTGTGACGAAAGAGCCCTGCATCCGAGCCCTGGGCTCGCGGCATTCTTTCAATACCATCGCTGACACTACGGCAACCCAGATTTCTCTTGAACATCAAACCGCCCGCGGCATCATCAACGAGTCCAGCGCCTCCGGCGGCAAAGCCCATAGCGTCATCGTCGGGGCCGGCGTGCGCTATGGCACACTCGCCCCCTGGCTTGACGCCAAGGGCTTCGCCCTGCACAACCTCGCGTCCCTGCCGCACATCACCGTGGTCGGTGCGGTTTCCACTGCGACCCACGGCTCCGGCGTACACAACGGCAACCTGGCCACCGCGGTAGGCGCTCTCGAAATCGTCACCGCCGACGGCAAAGTCCTCATGCTGTCCCGCGGCCGCGACGACGCCAACTTCGCCGGAGCCGTCGTCGCCCTCGGCTCACTCGGCATCGTTACCCGCATCACCCTCGACATCCAGCCCCGCTTCGACATGCGCCAGGTCGTCTACCAGAACCTTTCCATGAATCAGCTCGAGCACAACCTCGAAAAGATTATGTCCGCCGGGTACAGCGTCAGCCTATTCACCAACTGGCAAAATCACAACATCAACCAGGTCTGGATCAAGAGCAAAGTCACGCCCGGTCAGAAACACCACATCGCCCAGCTCTTCTACGGTGCCCACGCAGCCAAACACGACCTTCATCCCATCGACGGCCACTCCGCCGAGAGTTGCACCCCCCAGATGGGCGTCCCCGGCCCTTGGTACGAACGTATGCCCCACTTCAAAATGAACTTCACCCCGTCCAGCGGCGCCGAACTCCAGACTGAGTACTTCATCCCCCGCAACCGCGGCTACGAAGCCATCATGGCCGTCGAGCAGCTCAAAGACAAGATCACCCCGCACCTGTTCATCACCGAACTGCGCTCCATTGCCGCCGACCAGCTCTGGATGAGCCCCGCCTACAAGCGCGACTCCCTCGCCATCCACTTCACCTGGAAACCGGAAACCCCGCAAGTCATGGACCTGCTCCCGCAAATCGAAGAAAAGCTCGCCCCCTTCGACGCCCGCCCCCACTGGGCCAAACTCTTCACCGTCCCACCCGCCCGGCTCAAATCCCTCTACGAAAAAATGCCCGACTTCCAGGGCCTCCTCAACCAGCACGACCCCAAAGGCAAATTCCGCAACCAGTTCATCAACCGCAACATCTTCAACGCCTGAACCAAAATCTCCCGGGACGCTGTCACTTTGAATAATCTAGTGTGCCGCATCCATCCCGCGTACCTCGCAAGATGGGTGGGATGACCGAATTCCGCGAAACCATCTTCTTCTACGCCTCCTCCCTCGCCCACCCACCAGATTCGTCATCCTGAGCGAGCGCAGCGAGTCGAAGGATCTGCGGCTGTTTTAACCCTTGCTGTTCTATCCGTCATTCCCCTCGAGGGAATCTGTTTTTGTCTTTGCCATCTCCGGGCAGGTCCGCGCTCGAAAAGTTCACAACCAATCCTGCTACGCTGAGACGTGGGCTTCCAGGACTTTCTCGGCAACCAATCCACCGTCGACCGCCTGCGCGAAAGCGTCCAGCATCAGCGCATCCCTCAGGCCATCATCCTCGCCGGCCCCCGTGGCGCCGGCAAATACACGCTCGCCCTCAAATTCGCCCAGCTCGTCAACTGCCTCAATCCCACCGAATCCAATGGCCTGCCCGACTTCTGCGGCACCTGCCACAATTGCACTCGTATCGCCGAAGCCGCCGACCTCGACACCAAACTCGCCGAAGCCGTCGCCGCCCGCGATGAGCTCCGCGATGTCGACAAAAAAGAAACCCGCATCCTCCTCCAGCCCCACCCCGACGTGCTCATCGTCCCGCCCGACCCGCCGCAGAACCTCATCAAGATCGGTCAGGTTCGCCAAGTCACGCACAACGCCTACTACCGCCCGCCCGCCGAGGCCCGACGCTCCATCTTCCTCTTCACCACCTCCGCCTTCATGAAGGAAGCCGCCAACAGCCTCCTCAAAGTCCTCGAAGAGCCTCCCGCCAACACCACCTTCATCCTGCTCACTGAAAACCCCAACGACATGCTGCCCACGATCCGCTCCCGGGCTATGCTCTTCCGTCTCGGGACCGTCCCCGCCGAGATGCTCGAGCAGCTCCTCATCGAACGCCGTCCCGAGCTCAAAGCCGCCACCCGGGCCCTCGTCGCCCGCATGTCCGAGGGAGCCGTGGGCCGCGCTCTCGGCTTCGACGTCGACGCCTACCTGGCCAGCCGCAACGACGCACTGACTGTCCTTCGCGCGGCCCTGCGCGATCCAGACTTCTCCACTCTCTTCAAAATGACCGACACCTACCGCGGCGGCGCCGACCGCTCCGAAAAAACCCTCAACCTGCTCCGCGCAACCAACAAGCTCATCGAAGACCTTCTCATGCTCGTCGCCGGCACCCCCAACCTGATTCGGAACCAGGACATCGTCACCGAGCTGACCAAACTCGCCGACGGCGTCTCCCTCGACTGGATCGACAACGCCGCCCGCGCCCTCGCTGATGTGGAAAAAGGCATGCGCCGCAATCTACTGCGCTCCCTCTCTCTTGACTCTATGGCTCTCTCCCTCGAACGCGCCTGAATCTCTCCACCGTTCAAAATTGCGCGAAAAGTCGCAGATGCAACCGTCCACACACCTGCGGCATCTGTACACTCAAGACATTCAGCAATTGCCAGTTCGATTCGGCCAGTTGGATTCAGGATGCCAGGCAACCGCTTGCGCCCTCCCGCGTCCAGGTTTGTGCCACCCTGCCGGCAAAGGCCATGCCCCATTGAGTTGCCGGAATCTGGTGAAATCACCAGCCTTCCAAACCTTCCCGTGGAATCCCTTCTCGAACGAGGAGCCATTATGAGCAAACAAATCGCGCAGGACAGTTCCGAAACGCAGACTGCGGTGATGGAGCCGACCCCCAATCCGGTCCGGGCCGTCGTCATCCCCCCCGCATCCAAGAAACTCGCGGTGACTCGACCGGCCGTCGCCGCTCCTCCATCGCCGGTTTCTCCCGTTCGCAAGAAACGCACGGCGCCAGTGTCCGCGCCCGCTCGCCGCTTCCCCGCCACCCACTTCGACGACGACTCCAGCAACCGCCAGGCCGAGCTTTTCTACCTGCAGAAGCAGATTCAGCAGCAGACTCCCATGGTCTTTATCCTCGAAGACGGAGAACGCATCCAGGGCATCGTCGAATGGTATGACCGCCATTCCATCAAGGTCCGCGGCAAGTCTCGCGTCCTCATCTACAAAACTGCCATCAAGTATCTCTATAAAGCCGGCGAGATCGGCTCCGCCCCGGAAAAATAACGCTTGTAGTCAATCAAGAATCGTCGAGCCTAGCTTTCCAGCCAAGCCGCCTTTCGCAGCCGGTCGCGAATGGCATCCCCAATCCCGGCGCCCTTAGGTACCGGGCATAGAATCACCTCACAGCCCTGCACATCGAGCTCTCTTAATCCCGCGAACAACCTTCGCGCAAGCTGTGCTGCGTCGGTCCATTCACCCCAGTCGTAGACCTTGGCGGACGCTTGCATCTCCGCAGGCCTAGCGCCGGCATTTACAGGCCGCATGAATCCCACCATCTGTACGGGATGCCTCTCTGCCTCCCGCGACAGGCAGACCACCGGATCGAGGCCTTCGGGCACATCCACCAGCACCAGCCTCCCCCGCGGCGCATAGTGCCTAAGCCCGACACCCGGCGAAGGTAGTCCTGTTCTGCCTTGGTCATCCTGCGGCCGCGAGGACTCAACAAACATCTCCGCCGCCCCGGCAACCGCCCGAATCTGCTCCAGCGTCACAGCCCCGGGCCGGTACACGATCATCGGCGATACGCTTGCATCCACCACGGTCGATTCCACGCCAATCCCTGTCGCGCCCGCGTCCACAATCGCGTCGATTCGCCCGTCCAGATCCTCCAGCACATGCTCTGCCGTCGTCGGGCTTGTCCGCCCAAACCGGTTCGCACTCGGCGCCGCCACCGGCACGCTCGCCCGCCGGATCAATTCCAGCGCCACTGCATGCGCCGGCATTCGCACCCCCACCAGAGCACGTCCCGCCGTCACTGCGTCCGCCACCGCTTCAGACCGCGGGAGCAACAGCGTCAATGGCCCCGGCCAGAAGACTTCCATCAGCGCGGCCGCTTCGTCCGAAACACCGGTCACCAATTTCGAAAGCATCGCTTCATCCGCCACATGCACTATCAGCGGATCCCACCCCGGCCGCTCCTTGGCCGCAAAAATTTTAGCCACCGCCGACTCATCGAGCGCATTCGCCCCTAGGCCGTACACGGTCTCTGTCGGAATCGCCACCGTCCCACCATCCCGCAAGATCGCCGCCGCCGTCTCCAGCGCATGCTCCGCCTCTGAGCCCGTCAAATCCTCCGCATTCACCCGCAACCGCAACGTCGGCATATCCTGATTATCCGTTACATCCATCCCTGCTCCGCAAACCGTATCTGTCCGTGTCGTATACTCACCCACATCAGGAGTGCCGTCGTGAGCGCCATTGAAACCGAAATCAAGTTCCGTGTCGCCGACCCCGCCCGCCTGGAACAACAGCTCGCTGCCGCCGGCCTGCATCTCGTGACCCCGCGCAGCTTTGAGAGCAACACCCTCTACGACACCCCCGACCGCACCCTCCGCAACAAGCGCGAAATCCTCCGCATCCGCGACTACGCGGGCCAATGGCTCCTCACCCACAAGCGCATCCCTGACTCCGGCATCGGTGAAGATAAACACAAGCATCGCGTCGAAACCGAAACCAACCTGTCCGACGGCCAGGCCCTCGCCGAAGTCTTA
>CAILBQ010000668.1 GCA_903832475.1 uncultured Acidobacteriota bacterium
CTGGATGGGCATGAGTTGAAAACCTCTCTTGTTCTACTTCGACGTTACGGCTTAGGGTACCGCGAAGAGGTATGGAATGTCATCCGCGCGGCGACGGTGACTGCACGTTATCGCCCCGCGAGGACCGTTCAGAGGCTTCGAAACAGTTTCTGTCGAGTGGGATGGCTGCGGATGCTTACAATGATTCCACACTACCATTGGTGGTGACGACACGTTGCTTAGGGATGGAGAAACGGTGTACCAGATTCTAGGGATTGGCGAATTGCTGTGGGACATGCTGCCGGAAGGACCTCAACTGGGCGGCGCGCCCGCAAATTACGGAGTGATGGCCTCGCGGCTGGGAGACCGTGCAGCCATCCTGAGCCGTGTTGGAGATGACCAACTGGGCACGCGAGCGCTGGACGTTTTGAAGCACTACCCGGTGGACTGCAGACACCTGCAAATCGACGAGCATCAGCCGACAGGACGGGTTACGGTCACGCTCGAGGATGGTCAGCCCAGCTATGTCATTCACCAGCCGGTGGCCTGGGATTTCCTGGCGATCTCTGAAGACTGGCTGCGACTGGCCGGCACTGCGGATGCGGTGTGTTTTGGATCGCTCGGCCAGCGCAGCGAGCCGTCGCGAAGGACGATCCAAGCGCTGGTCAGGGCGACGCGTCCGGAGTGCGTGCGCATCTTTGATGTGAACCTGCGCGCACCGTTCTATACGGCAGAAATCGTGCGCGAGTCGTTGAAGCTGGCCAGTGTCATGAAGATGAACGACCTGGAAGTTCCGCTGGTGCTGGAGTTGCTGGGTCTGGAGGCGGCATCCACCTTGCCTGACGGAGCGAGACGCCTGCTGACGGAATTTCCCGAATTGAAACTGGTGGCGATCACCCGCGGAGGCGCGG
Source organism: uncultured Acidobacteriota bacterium (assembly GCA_903832475.1). Taxonomy (GTDB): domain Bacteria; phylum Acidobacteriota; class Terriglobia; order Terriglobales; family Acidobacteriaceae; genus Acidicapsa. The sequence goes on from CAILBQ010000668.1 coordinate 891, forward strand.
GAAGCCTGCTGGTGAACCGGGAAGGGTGGCATAAGCATCCCGGGATCGCCATCAAGGTCGCGGATACGATTGGCGCTGGAGATGCCTTCACAGCAGCGATCACCCACTACTTGTTGCGGGGCGCGTCGCTGGCGGTGATCAACGAGGCAGGGAATCGGTGGGGAAGTTACATAGCCTCCCATTCGGGTGCGATGCCGGAGATCGGACCTGAAACGCTGCAGCGCATCCAGGCCGCCATTGAGAGTGCCAGCCAGGCGTGAGCACTTTGCGGTCATCCTGCGCAGGATAGAAACGTCCATTGCGCGGGGCTTTCGGCTCTTGGAAATGTATCGACAATGAGGCGGAGTTTGATGTAGCAATAGACTTGCAGGCAAGCGCTTTCCGTTGGGCACGCTGAAAGAGAACAATGGCAAAATTGAGAAAACCGCCGGCCCTCCCCGAAGGGCGCGGGAAGTCCAACGCAAACCTTAAACTGGCCAAGCATCAGGTGGTCTTCAAGTTTCTGCACGACATGATCCGGTCTGGGGGATTCAAGCCCGGCGACCGGCTGCCCAGCGAGGCGGAGCTAGGCCTGCAGTTCAATGCGTCGCGGATTACCGTGGCCAAGGCCGTTCTTGAGCTACAGCGCATGGGGTTGGTCACGCGAAGACCGGGGGCCGGAACACATGTGCTTGCCCAGCAGCAGCGCAGCGGACATACTTTCGGATTGTTGATTCCCGAACTTGGCTTCACTGAGATTTTCGAGCCGATTTGCCATGGGATGATGCGCTCTCCGTTTGCTCGCCCGGATGCGCTTTTGTGGGGAAATCCGGCCGCCGCCCAAGGCTCGGGACACTCGCGATCCGGTGCAGAGGCTATTGGTGAAATTGAGCACATGGCGCAGTATTTCATCGAGCAAAAGGTCTCAGGCGTGTTTTTCGCCCCGATCGAACTGCTGCCAGAGAAAGATACCGTCAACCAACGGGTGATGCGGGCACTGGACCATGCAAAGATTCCTACCGTGCTGCTGGATCGATGCGTCTTACCTTACCCTGAGCGTTCCGCGCATGACCTGGTAGGCATCGATAATGCCAGGACTTGCTTTGTTGCCACGGCGCATCTGATCCGGCAGGGCGCAACGCGCATCGCCTTTCTTGCCGAGAAATTTGCCGCACCTACGGTCGATGCGCGGGCTTCTGGATTGATGGATGCGTTGCGCCGCCATTCCATTCACCCCGAAAGCTACCCGGTTTGGCGAGGTTCACCGCTCGATGTGGATTTTGTGCGGGAGTTGCTGGATCAGGGGCAGCCGGAAGGAATCGTTTGTGCCAACGACGTCACGGCGGCGCGTTTGATGCAGACGCTCATCGCGCTGGGCCGTCGCATTCCGGAAGATGTGCGCGTGGTCGGTATCGACGACGTGAAATATGCCAGTCTGCTTCCGGTTCCGTTGACTACGATGCACCAGAACTGCGCCGCGCTGGGGGTGACAGCGATGGCCACGATGTTGCAGCGGCTGGAGCATCCCGATTTGCCCACTCGTGACATTCTGCTGCCCACGCGGCTGGTTGTCCGACGCTCCTGTGGAGCACGCCCCGCCCGCGCAGACTGATCGCGATTCACCGGCAAAAACATGCCCAGCCAGCAATCAAGCTGGACTGGGCACGCATCGTCGGGGAAGGAAACTGAAAAC
>CAILBQ010000669.1 GCA_903832475.1 uncultured Acidobacteriota bacterium
GAGCACAACGGCCAGCCAGCTGATCCAATCCGTGACGCTGCCCACCAATGTCGAAGCAGCCTATCTCGATGTCATCGCCCAGAGCCAGTCCAACGATGAGTTCTGGTATCTCTGCGTGCCCGATGACCTGGCCGGCGAACTGCAAAGCTGCGGCAGCACCGGCTTCCGCGAATCTGAAGTCAGCATCGACGGCGTGCCCGCCGGAGTCGCCCCCGTCTATCCCTGGATCTACACCGGAGGCATCGACCCCTATCTGTGGGAGCCCATCCCCGGCGTGCAAACTCTCAATTTCAAACCCTTTCGCGTTGACCTATCGCCTTTTGCCGGCTTGCTCTCCAACGGCAAGTCGCACACCATCGCCGTCAGCATCTTCAACGCCGACAGCTACTTTGCCGTCACCGGAAACCTCCTGGTATACACCGACAAGGGTTCCTCGCAAGTCACCGGCAGCATCGTCGCCAACGACCTCGCGGCTGAGCCCACTCCACAGATCATCAACAAAATTGCCGTCGATCCAAACGGGAACGTAACCGGCTATGTCACCGTTCTGTCCAAGCGTGGCTACACCATCGAGGGCCTGAACCATACCTCGCACGGAGATGTCTCCTCCCGCGTCGACGCCGTCCTCAATTTCAACAACACCCAGCACTTCACCATCAACAACTCGGCCTATAAGCAGGACCTCGTCCAGTCCACCCAGGGCGGGTTCTCGACCACCACCGTGTCCAACGGCAAACGGCGCGTCGACGGCCAGCTTGTCGACTATCCCTTCAGTTTCAACTACGACGAGATCGTCAACGCCGACGGAACAATTACGGTCAACAACATCTCTGACCAAAAACTCTACAGCGCCGTCAAGCCCTTCGTACCCAGCGCGGGCGATGAAAGAAATGTCGGTGAAGTAAACGGCGTTCCCATCCCCTACGTCTTTGGAATCGGGGACGAAGTCGCTTCGCAGGACGCGCTCTTTTACGATGCCAATGGGAACTTTACGGGTCACGCCGGCCACAGTTCGCAAACCTACGTGAAAGCCGACACCTACAAGAACTGCTACAGCCGCATTCTGACCTCCGCCAACCTCGCCCTCACCAGCGTGAAAGACGGAACCGTCTGCGCCGAAGTACAACCGCTGATCGATACATTGCTGAACCAGGTGAAGTGACTCGCGAACCAGCCAACCCCGGCCACCGGCAGGGCTACCCGAAGGGGCCGCCCGCATGGCAAATCCCGGCGTGCCCCACATCTCACCGCGTTCTGTGCGGTGAGATGTGGGGATTCTCCCTAACCAACAAAATCCCGACCCGCCCGGCCGGTGCCCGGGGTGCCCCATATCTCACCGCGTCTTGTGCGGTGAGATGTGGGATCTCACGTAACCCACCAAAGACCGCCCCCGGCCAACGGAAGGCCAAGCCGAAGGCGTCCGCCCGGCAGGTGCAGTCAGCCTCCACACCAAATGCAGTTACAATCCTTTCATGAAGGTCATGGTTGGCGTCTCCGGCGGAATCGCCGCCTACAAAGCCGCGGAAGTCGTGCGTGCACTGCAAAAGCACGCTCTCGAAGTCCGCGTCACCATGACCGACTCCGCTCGGCAATTCATTCAGCCGCTCACCTTCGCCGCCCTCACCGGCCATAAGGTCATCACCAGCCTATGGCCCGCTCCAGATGGCGAGTCTGGCGATTCTGACGCGAGCATCGAACACATCGCTGAAGCCCAGTGGGCCGACGCCCTCGTCGTCGCCCCCGCGACGGCCAATACCCTGGCCAAATTTGCCCACGGCCTGGCCGACGACTTCCTCACAACGATGTATCTCGCCACCACCGCCCCGGTTCTGGTCGCCCCGGCCATGAACGTCAACATGTGGGAGCATCCCGCGACGCAGGCGAATCTCGAAACCCTGCGCCAGCGTGGCGTGCGCGTCATCGAGCCCGGCGCCGGATACCTCGCCTGCGGTATGGTCGGCGCCGGCCGGCTCGCCGATCCTGAATACATCGCCAGCGCCGTCCTCAACGCCCTCGGCCGCAGCCACGATCTTGCCGGCGAAGTCGTTCTCATCACCGCCGGTGGCACCCGCGAAGCCCTCGATCCCGTCCGCTTCCTGGGTAACCGCTCCAGCGGCAAGATGGGCTACGCCCTCGCCGAAGCGGCCCAAAGCCGCGGCGCACGCGTTATCCTGATCTCAGCCCCGTCGGCCTTGTATCCCCCAGCCCACGTCGAGCTGGTCAAGGTCACCACCGCCGACGAAATGCGCGCCGCCGTCCTCAGCCGCATGCCCGAAGCCACCGTCATCGTAAAGTCCGCTGCCGTCGCCGACTATCGCCCCAGCATCGTGGCCGATCAAAAGCTCAAGCGCACCGGTCCCATGACCATCGAGTTCCTTCCCACCGAAGACATTTTGGCGGAAGTCGTTCGCCAGCGCCGCCCCGGCCAGCTCATCGTCGGCTTTGCCGCGGAAACTCAGAATCCCCTCGAAAACGGCCGCGCCAAGCTCCTCAAAAAAGGCGTCGACGCCATCGTCGTCAACGATGTCTCCCGCGTAGGCATCGGTTTCGATTCCGACCAGAACGGCGCCACCTTCCTCACCGCTACCACTGCCATCGACCTCCCGGAAATGTCCAAGCGCAAGATGGCCGATCGCGTCCTCGACGAAGTCGTCGGCTTGCGCCGCCCCCAGTCCCTGCTCGTCGAGCTTTCCGTGGCTGAGCTCTCTGGCGAGGCGCTTCCGTCGAAGTCTCAAACGGCCAGCTCGGACCAGGGCTCTGAATTTGTCGTCAAGGCCGCCGCCTCCAGCCGCCGCCAGATTATCATCGAATAAAGAGTCCTCACCTTGCCTTCACCCTCAGTACCCGGTTCCATCGACGCACCAACCCGCGAAGCCCTGCACGCGCGCCTGCGTTTCTACCGCGACCTCGGCATCGGCGAATTTTACCGTCAGCCCGTCGAATTCACCGCAGTCGAGTCAGTTCTCATCGAGCCGCTCGAGCCCACTCAAGTCGCGTCGAACAACGTCGCAGCGCCATCACCCCTGGCACCGCAAGCCCCGCTAACTCCGCTCATCCCCGAGGAAACCGACATCGCACGCAAGCCCTTTCCCGCAGCACCTGCGCAAGCCGCGGCCATCCCGCCCGAGCAGCATTTCGCCGCCCTCAAGCTCATCCGCGAAGAAATCGGTGACTGCACGCGGTGCCCGCTCTCCCTCGGCCGCAACAAGATCGTCTTCGGCGACGGCGACCCCAACGCCCGCCTCATGTTCGTCGGCGAAGGCCCCGGCGCCGACGAAGACGCTCAAGGATTACCGTTCGTCGGCCGCGGCGGCCAGCTGCTCAACAACATGATCAACGCCATGGGCCTCAAGCGCGAACAGGTCTACATCGCCAACGTGGTCAAGTGCCGCCCGCCCCAGAACCGCACCCCCGAGCCCGACGAAGCCCACACCTGCTCGCCCTTCCTCTTCCAGCAGATCGACGTCATCCGCCCCCAGGTCATCGTGGCCCTCGGCCAGACCGCCGTCACCTACCTCACCGGCGAAAAGCGCCCCCTGGGCGGCTGGCGCGGCACCGTCCACCCCCTGCGCGGCACCAAACTCATCGTGACCTACCATCCGGCATTCTTGTTACGCGACCCCAACCAGAAAAAACACGCCTGGGCCGACCTCCAAATCGCCATGCGCGAACTCGGCCTCAAACTGCCTACGCGCGCATAGAACGTTATTCGCAAGGGTGACTTCGGATCGACGGTTAATCGACGACAAACTGCCATAGACTTAGGCCGAAGAACCATTAGGCGCGGAATAGCCATGGCTTGGGCGACCGATGGTTAGACCGCTCTTGTGAATCAGATGAAAAAATGGTTGAAAGTTTTGGGGTCGTCTCTCACTTCTATCTGTTGGGCGATTCTCTTCGTCCATTCATGGACGCGGGAGCGCAGCCACGGCACATACCTTATGACCTCGTTATGGGGAATCGCACTTCTGCTATCGCTCTTCAGTCTTATCTTCTGGATAATGCAGACAGAGTAACTATCAAGCCGGGTGGGGATGCTACGCTGCTTCCCATGGGTTGAGAACCGGCACCCCGGCCATATCGAAATCGCTGCGGTCGGGCGTAACCACCGTAAGCCCGTGCTCCAACGCAGTCGCCGCAAGCAGAAGATCGGGATGAGAGTACGTGTGGCCAGCCTTTCGACCGGTTTCCATCAGTAGTCTCCATCGCAGCAGAATGTTTTCCGTCACCGGCAAGATCCGATCAGAGAATGCTGGCCGCAATTTCTCCGTCAGCCAATCCTGAAGCAGCGCACGCCGCGCCGCATTCGACTGCACCTCGATCCCAAAGCGAATTTCAGCGAAATTGACGACGCTGACATAGAGGGAATTCAGTGGCTGCGTGTTGAAGAACGCCACGACGCGAGGATCAGGCCTAGGCCTTCGTCCTTCCGACAACACGTTCGTGTCAAGCAGCCAAGCCATCAGAGAACAACGTCACGGGTCCGGTCAAGCCGAACACTCGAAGGCGCTAACTCGATGTCCCGGTACGGAGAGGCCTGCAGCGCCGCCAGCACCACCGCGCCCGTTCCAGCCACATCGGATGTCGCTGCCTTATGCTGGTCAAGCGCATCCAGCGCCTTTTCGATCAGCTCATCCGCGTCCCGAAATTGGCCCGTTCGAATATGCATGGTGAACCGTTGGGCAACGTCGGGCTTCTTGATTTGAATGTTCATGAGCCGTCCCCCTCGTCAATCTTCCCATGCTCGCCAAAGTGCTCCACACGCCTGCAGATCACAGGATGAGAACACTGAACCTCCCATAGAATACGCTGTTCAGGGGAAGCTGCGCATGGTCTTCGCCAGTCAAACGCTCATTTGGATAAACTACAGATCGATAAGCAGAGCACGGCACCCAAGCCAACTCCGCTCGCATCCGCAAGCTATCATCAAGACTGCGTTCTCATTCGGCGGCCACCAGCAAGCGGCAGCCATCCAAAAAGGTGGTTGCCTCATGCGCACTGCTCATTCCGACGCTCTCGTGGTCTACGGAGCCACCGGCGATCTCGCCCACAAGATGATTTTCCCCGCGCTCTACGCCATGGCCAAGCGGGGAGCCCTCACCGTCCCGGTCATCGGCGTCGCCTTCCCAAAGTGGACCCTTGAACGCCTGCAACGTCGCGTGACGCACAGCATCCGCCAGGCCGGCGGCATCGACAACAAGCGTGCTTTTCAGCATCTTCTCGCTTCGTTGCAGTACGTCAGCGGAGACTACAACGACAGCAACACCTACGCGGCGATCAAAGAAGCGCTCGGCAAAGCCCGCCGCCCCGCGCATTACCTCGCCATCCCGCCCTCTCTCTTCGCAACCGTGATCAAGAATCTCGGCGCCGCCAGGCTGGCCGACAATGCCCGCGTCATCGTGGAGAAGCCCTTCGGCCGCGACCTCGCCTCCGCTCGCGCCCTCAACGCCGTCGCCCGGTCCGTCTTCCCTGAGGACTCCATCTTCCGCATCGATCACTTCCTCGGCAAGGAAGCGATCATGAACATCCTCTACTTCCGATTCGCCAACTCCTTCCTCGAGCCCATCTGGAACCGCAACTACATCTCCAGCGTCCAGATCACCATGGCGGAAACCTTCGGCGTAGGCACGCGCGGCGGGCTTTAGTAGAGCAGGATCTTTCACGAAAATCTGATTTCCGATGTCGCGGTGGCCGACCCACAACTCGTCGGGAC
>CAILBQ010000670.1 GCA_903832475.1 uncultured Acidobacteriota bacterium
CGCGCCCATCACGGTAACCGCGACGACAACAGTCAATGCAATTGCGGCTGCGTCTGGCCTTCAAACCAGCGCCCAGTCTTCCGCGACCTTTACCAGCGTGACCCAGACTGACGCGCCCACCTTCAGCCTGCCGACGGGGATCTATACCGCCGCCCAGTCCGTTACGCTCGCCGACGCGACTGCGGGATCCTCCATCTACTACACCACCAACGGCTCGACACCGACCACTTCATCTACGCTTTATACCGGCCCTATCACGGTCAGCGCGACCGAAACCATCACAGCGATCGCGGCGTCCCCCGGCATTCCCAACAGCCCGGCGATCGCGCAAACCTACACCTTGCGCCCAGGACAGACCGGCATCAGTTTCCCTATGGGGTTCTCCAACGCAGCCAGTCTGATTGCGTTGAATGGAAGTGCGAGTTTGAAGACCAACGCTCTTCAACTCGCCTACGGACTTTCAGGACAGGCTGGAACCGGCTGGTACAACACGCAAGTGAATGTGCAGAGTTTCACCACGGACTTCACGTTTCAACTGCTCACACCGCTTTCTAACGGCATCACGTTCACCATCCAGAATTCCGGGCAGCATCTCAACGCCCTCGGCGGCAACGCATACGAGCTGGGTTACGCTCCCATTGCGAATTCCGTGGCCATTAAATTTGACCTCTATAACTCGGCTGGAGAAGGCGCGAATTCCACCGGACTTTATGTGAATGGTGCTGTGCCCACGGTACCCTCCATCGATCTCACCAACACCGGGATTAATCTGCACAGCGGAGACGTTTTCGCAGTTCATTTGACCTACGATGGCACGACTCTGACTATGACGATTACCGACCAGGTCACTGCGGCTGTCTGGTCGACCAGTTGGACCATCAATATTCCGTCGACGATCGGCAGCAACACCGCCTATGCAGGGTTCACAGGTGGCACCGGCGCATATTCCATGACCGCCAATATTCTCACCTGGACTTATTTCGCGGGGGCGACGGCAACCACCACGGCAACCCCTACATTCTCGCCCTCCGGCGGCACCTACACCACCTCGCAGACAGTCACGATCAGCGATGCGACCTCGGGCGCGACCATCTACTACACCACCAACGGCACTACACCGACCACATCTTCGACGGTGTATACGGCGCCCCTTACCGTGGGCGGCACTGAGACAATCAACGCCATCGCCGTGTCAAGCGGCCTGTTGAACAGCGCCGTCGGAAGCGCGACCTATACCATCGCGCCGGTGCTGCCCACGCCTACATTTTCACCCGTCGCAGGCAGTTACACGACCGCACAGACGGTGACCATCAGCGACGCAACGGCGGGCACAACGATCTACTACACCACGAACGGCACAACCCCAACGACATCATCGACGTTGTACTCCGCGCCGATCGCAGTAAGCGCTTCGGAAACGGTCGAGGCTCTTGCCGTGAAGTCTGGATCGACAAACAGCGCGGTCGGAACCGCCGCCTTCGTCATCTCGACGACGGCAGCATCTCCTACGTTCTCTCCTGTCTCCGGAACATACGCAGCGGCGCAGACCGTGACCATCAGCGATGCGACGCCGGGCGCGGTCATCTATTACACGACCAACGGCACCACGCCGACAACCTCGTCGACCGTCTACACCGCCCCGATCACGGTAAGTGCTACCGAAACCGTCAATGCCATTGCGGTGGCGACCGGTTATTCGAACAGTCCGGTAGGAACGGCGAGTTATACCATCAGCACCGCGACGCCGGTCATCAACTTTGCCTCCGGTATGTCTGCCGCCGGCATGAACCTTTACGGCGCGAAAATTGTAGGAACCGGGCTTGAAATTACGGACGGCGGAACCGGCGAAACCCACGTTGCCTGGTACGCTACGCCGGTTAACGTCCAAGCCTTTACCTCCGACTTCAACTTCCAGAACACGAACGCCAGCGGGGAAGGATTTACCTTCGCCCTCCAGAACGCTGCAGCTGGAGTTTGGGCTGTGGGCGGGACTTCCGGCGGACTCGCGTACTCCGGACTGCCGACCAGCGTCGCGATCAAATTCGACCTCTACAACAACTCTGGAGAAGGCGCCGACTCCATCGGCTTCTATACCAATGGAGCCTCGCCAACGACGCCCTTCACCGACCTGACTTCCTCTGGAGTCAACCTGCACAGCAGTGACATCCTTCACGCGCACATCACGTACAACGGCACAACGTTGACGTTGACGCTGACGGATACCGTAACCAATGCGACCTTTACAGCCTCGACCAACATCAACATTCCGAGCACGGTTGGCGCCAACACGGCTTACGTTGGATTCACAGGCACCACCGGCGGGTCGACAGCCACTCAGAGTATCCTCAACTGGACCTACCTGGTGAATCCGGTCAACCCCACCACCGCGACGCCGACCTTCTCTCCTGCTGCCGGCACGTACACCACGGCGCAAACTGTGACCATCAGCGACGCAACCGCCGGGTCGACCATCTACTACACCACCAACGGAACGACGCCCACGACATCGTCCACCGTCTACACCGCGCCGCTGACTGTCAGTTCGACCGAGACGATTAACGCTATTGCTACCTCGACCGGCAACGCCAACAGCACGGTTGCCACGGCGGCGTATACGATTGCGCCGCTCGCCGCGACCCCCACGTTCTCGCCGGTGGCCGGCACGTACACCTCCGCCCAGACCGTAACTATCAGCGACACGACGACGGGCGCCACCATCTACTACACCACCAACGGGACGACACCGACGACGTCCTCCACGGTCTACAGCGCGCCGATTACAGTGAGTGCAACCGAGACGATCAAGGCCATCGCCGTGGCCGCGAACTACACCAACAGCGCAGTTGGATCGGCTGCTTACACCATCACTGGGACCGTCGCTACGCCGATATTCTCGCCCGTGGCCGGAACCTATGCCACCGCGCAGACCGTCACCATCAGCGACGCAACCTCTGGCTCGACCATCTACTACACCACCAACGGAACCACGCCAACTACGGCATCCACTGCGTACACGGCGGCGATCACCGTCAGTGCCTCTGAAACCATCAACGCCATCGCCATAAAGTCTGGATGGACCAACAGCGCTGTAGGGGCGGCAGCTTATACCATCACTACCCCGGTCGCGACCCCCTCGTTCAACCCAGCGGGCGGAACCTACGCCAGTGCGCAAACGGTGACCATTAACGACGCGACTTCGGGCGCAACGATCTACTACACCACCAACGGCACCGCGCCCACCACGTCATCAGCCGCGTACACTACGCCGGTTACCGTGGGCGCATCGGAAACGCTAAAAGCTATCGCCGTTAAGACCGGCTACGCCAACAGCGCCGTGGGTACGGCTGCGTACATCATCACCCAGCCGGCAGCTGTGCCGACCTTCTCGCCTGTGGCCGGCTCCTACGCCACCGCTCAGTCCGTCACCATCAGTGATGCGACGACCGGAGCGACCATTTACTACACCACCAACGGCACCACCCCAACCACGTCCTCCACCGTCTACAGTGGACCCGTCACGATCAGCGCCAGTGAAACGCTCAACGCGATCGCCATCGCAACCAACTACACCAGCAGTTCTGTGGGGACCGCCGCTTACACCATTACGCCCACGACAGCCACGCCAACCTTCTCACCCATCGCGGGCACATATACAACCGCACAATCCGTTACCATCAGCGATGCGACGGCTGGCGCGACCATTTATTACACCACCAACGGCACGACTCCGACCACGTCATCCACCGTTTACACGGCGCCTATCACGGTCAGCGGCACTGAGACGCTTGAGGCTATCGCCGTTGCTGCCAACTACAACAACAGTGCTGTGGGAACAGCTGCCTACACCATCAGCGCAACTCCCCCTCCCATCAACTTCCCCACCAGCTTTACCTCGACGGGGCTCAACCTCTACGGAGCCAAGATCGTTTCCGGCGCTCTGCAGATGACCGACGGCGGCAGCGGTGAGCAGCGCATTGCCTGGTTCACCACGCCGGTCAACATACAGGCCTTCACCACCGACTTCACCTTCCAGGACACTTCGGCGAGTGCGGATGGCATGACCTTCACCATCCAGAACGCAGCGGCCGGTGTCTGGGCAGTGGGAGGCAACGGTGCCGCGTTAGGCTACGGCGGAATTCCAACCAGCGTCGGCGTCAAATTCGACCTCTACAACAACAGCGGCGAAGGCTCCGATTCCACGGGCTTCTATGTCAACGGAGCAAGCCCGACCGTCCCCTCCGTCGACATGACAGCCTCAGGCGTCAACCTGCATAGTGGTGACATCCTGCATGCCCACCTCGCCTACGACGGCACCACGTTGACATTGACGCTGACGGACACTGTGACGAGCGCCAGCTTCACAACGTCGACCGCCATCAACATCCCCACAACCGTGGGAGGAAACACAGCCTACGTGGGATTCACCGCCTCAACCGGCGGCTCGGGAGCTACACAGAACGTCCTCACCTGGACATTCAACTAACTCGCTGCTTATCGATCCTCAAGAAACGATGCGCCCACGCAGATTTGCACGGGCGCATTGTTTCGTTGTCCACTACTTTGTGAAGATCGCCTTCGGACACATCGCGTGAACCCCGACATTCCCGTCTACCAGCTGCGTGATATCCACATCCACTGCAACGCTGGTCAGCATGTAAGCCTCATCCCGGCTTAAATGTTTCTTGTCGACCAGAAAATTGATCATGTCCCGCACGGCAAGCGTCGTGGCTTCTTTCAGGTCAGGACTGAAGCCCATACTGATGTAACTCGTTGGCGTTTCCGCTCTCGGCCATAACAGGTGCTCGTCCTTATGCACCACAAATCGAAACGTGCCCGTCAGAAATGTTTCCATCGCGGTGATGTCCACTTCTCCGTTGCCCTGTCCCGCATGACCGTCGCCTACTTCAAAGAGCGCGCCCTTGGCGTGCACGGGGATATACAACGTAGTGCCTGCGACCAGTTCCTTGTTGTCCATGTTGCCTGCATGCATCCACGGCGGAGCGCTGTCGAGTCGCCCTGCTGATTCTGGCGGCGCGACTCCCATGCTTCCAAAGAATGGACGCAGCGGAATCTCGATGCCGGGCGCGAACTTCCCCAGCATCCTCTCCCGATCGAGCGGAATGATTTTTGTGCGACTGTAGGGGTAGTCATTGGGCAGAAATCCTCGCCCCGTCCCAAATCCATTGCACGCAAACGGCACATCCAGGTTGATCTTGAGGATCTGCACTTCGAGCACGTCACCCGGCTCCGCTTCAGGAATGTCCACCGGTCCGGTGAGGATATGGCCACCGGGCCCTTTGTCCTTCACTTCGCGGTAAATGTCCGCGTTATACGAAGGGATGTCCTTCGCTGCCACGCCCTCACCGATCATCTTCTCGGTCGAGCCGCAAGTCGACTCGGTCTGAATCTGCACGACGTCGCCCGAGTGCACCGTGAGCACGGGCTTTGCTTTCGCCCAATAGTATCCCCATGCCACCGTTGTGGGTGAAGCGTCCAGCTTGACCGGCCCACCTTGAGTTGCTGCTTGATACGGAGTCAGGAACGCTACAACAGCAAGAGCCACACATTTGTTCATGTTTCCTCCGCTCAAATTTCAATATCATTCAGTCGCCGGCAAGGTTTCGCAGACCGCATAGCGTTTCGTAGGCTCCAGCAGGTATAAGCGAGAGGGTAATTGCGCCCGGACACCTGTCATATTCGGCTCGCCGGCCCTATCAGGTTCCAGTGAATTGCGAACCAGCACATCACCACGCAGGCCGCGCCTACAATCGAAAACTTGACTTTGGTGATCCGCCGCAGTTCATCGTGCAGCCACACTCGCCATGCTGAAATCGCCGCCAGTACGCTGAGCGCAATCAAAATGCCGGTCGTGACGTTGATCACTTTGAACCAGAAAAACCAAGCCGGTGTAGGCGGCATCGGGTCGTCCCCGGCAATCGCGAGATACATCAGAATGCCTCCGATCAGCACCACCCATCCGTTTCCGGCTGCAGCAAGAGCCCAGGTCAGATACATCGTGCCCGGCTGCGGCGCGCTGCGCGGCCGTTTGCGGAGAAAAATTCGTCGTCCCAAACGCCACATGTTGGCCAGGATCGTCGCCGCGAACACTGCCAGGCTGCCGCCGACGAGCGAAAGCACCAGCACCGAGTTGTTGTACCACGCGACTCGTTCGAATTGAACGCCCGGGAATCCGACAGCAATTCGAACCACCTTGCCGCCCTCACGAATAGCAAAGATCCTGGCCTGCCCTTCAGACTCCTGCCACAAGTCTTTCCCGACCGGTTTCCATTGAATCGGATGACCTCGCAGGTCGCGTGCGCCCGCAAGATGCAACACGCCCTCCTTGTCGACGGTGGCGGTTCTCTGTTCGAGCAATTCACCCAGCCTGGACTTGGTGCTGTCGGCACGGCGGGTGGTCTGATACGTGCCTTCGATCGCTTTCAACTCGTTGACTGGCGTCTTCAAGAATGTCGGCTTCGCATTCGACGGAAAATATCTGTCCGAAAAGAAGTCGATGATCTCAGGCCGCGGCTGACTGCCCCCGTTGGCCGAGTTGTACGAAACGAACAACACTAGCTTCTGCGTCGGCTCGACAAAGAACAGGCTGTGAAAGGCAATCAGATCTCCTTCGTGCCCGATCCAGCGCAGGTTGTTGCGCCAGTCCTGGTAAAAGCCCATGCAGATCGGCGGCAACTCTTTGCTTGCCTGGAATTGCGGCGTCCACATCTTCTGCAAAGTCTCGCTTTTGAGAATGCGCTTGTCGTCAAGCACACCTCCGTGCAGCAGCGCCTGCCCAAACCTGCCCATGTCAGAAGCTGTCGAGGACAGCCCGCCCGCCCCTACTGGATTGAATATTTCAAATCCCACCGGAGGCTTGGTCGTGTCGCCGCGATAGCCCTCAGACGGCAGCTTCTCGAGAGCTTTCTGCGGCGGCTGGTAAAAGGTCGAATGTGTCATGCCAAGTGGTCCAAAGATATGATCTTGCACATACTGTTCAAACGGTTCGCCACTGATGCGCTGCACGATGTAACTCGCCAGGCCAACCCCATAATTCGAATAGGCGGGTACCTCCCCAGGAGGGAACAAACGCTTCGGTTGGTTGCGTATCAGATCATCGCGCAACGACGGCGCCTTCCGTGGATCGGTCACGATGATGTCATCTGAAACCTCCTCAAACCCTCCCGTATGTGTCATCAGATTGCGCAGCGTGACCGGCTTGTTGAATGCCGGACGGATCTCAAAATCAAGGTACCTGTTCACGTCCGTATCCAGATCAAGCTTCCCCTGTTCTTCCAGCTGCATCACAGAAACCCACGTGAACAGCTTCGAAATCGAGGCCAGTCTGAAGATGGTCGCATTCGGATCGACGGCTTTCTTCGCCTTCACATCCGCGTAGCCGTATCCCTTCTGCAACAGCACTTCGTCGTCCTTCATCACCAGCACCGAAGCGCCGCCGATGTCTCCACGCTCCATCTGCAGCGGCAGGATCCCATCAAAGAATGCCTCGACATCTCCCTTGTCCAGGGCATGCGCCGCGGCCGGAATAGCCGGGGTCTTCGCGACGTCGGCGACGCGAGCCGGGGGCGCCGCTTGAGGAGTTGGTCCTGCCACACTGCGCGTCTGCGCCCCACCCATCAGCCCAGCGAATCCCAGACTCGTACCGAAAATCACAGTTCCCCAAAGCCGCATCCGTTTCCCCCGTGCACAAACTTGAACAATCAGATGGGGTCAGTCTCTATGATGTGAGGGCATTTGACAAGCAACTTGCCAAGCGCCCTCAAGACCTGCTCGCTGCGGCCTACATCTAAGCCGGTGTCATGCGTCGCTCTTGCATGCATCTTGGAGAAATCATGGACATCACGTTCACCCCCAGCACCACCGCACTCGTTCTCATCGATCTTCAACATGGCATCGTCGCTCGCCAGCTTGCCCCCCATTCCTCGCAGGACGTGCTAAAGAATTGCGCCGCCCTCGCCGCCCAGCTCCGCGCCAGGGGGGAATCGTGATCTATGTGCATGTCCTCGTCAACGAGGTTCGCCAGCTTCCTGTCGACTCCCCACGCCCCGAGGGAATACCCCGATGCCGCCCAACTCCAGCGAGATCGTTCCTGAATCAGGCATCACCCCGGATGACCTGGTCGTGAGAAAGCGCCAGTGGGGAGCTTTTTATGGAACCGATCTCGATCAGCAACTGCGGCGCCGCAACATCCGCACCATCCTCATGGGAGGGATCGCGACGAATATGGGTGTCGAGTCCACCGCCCGCGCAGCCTTTGACCGCGCCTACGAACTCGTGTTTGCTGAAGACGCCATGTCCAGCATGAGCGCGGAAGCGCATCAGTTCAGCATTCAGAACATTTTCCCCCGTATGGGCCGGGTGCGCACCACTGAGCAGCTGATCAAGGCCCTGCAGTAGGCTGCTTGCAAGCAGGCAGGGCTGAGCGGGCAGCCCGCCGATTCCCCGCAGCACGACCCGGATCAGATTAGCTCCTCTTGTAACTTATTTCTTGTCCGCGGCATCGCATGGAAGAAGGCCACATCATTTCAGCGCAAGTGCCGACGGGGAAGCCAGCCAGGGTGACCAGCACGATCAACTCGCAAGGGAACGGCGATCGAGCCCCTGCCGCGCTCATCGCGCGTATCCTTGCCGGCGAAAAGCAGCTATTTCACGACCTCATTCGACCAGTAGAACGTGCCGTCTTTGTCATGCTTTTCATGCTGCTCCGCAACGAAATCGACGCCGAAGATGCGGCCCAGGAAACCTTCATTAAGATTTACCGGAATCTGCATAATTTCCGCGGCGAATCCAAATTCAGCACCTGGGTTGTCTCCATCGCACGTAATGAAGGCCTGGCGTGGCTGCGCAAACGTTCCAGCCGTCCTGAGGAGGCCATCCAGCCAATCCTCGATCAGGACGGAGAAGCGAGTACCGGCGATTTCACCCCTGCTCTTCTCACCGACTGGCGCGAGGTTCCGCTCGAAACCCTGGAGCGAAAAGAACTCGGCCAGTGTCTTTGTCGGGCCGTTCTGAACCTGCCGCCCATCTATAGAGACGTTGTGCAGCTGAGAGACATGGACGACCTCGACATCGCCGAAACAGCAAGCGTCCTGGGAATCACGGAGGGTTCCGTCAAAGTGAGACTTCACCGGGCCCGTATCATGCTGCAAAAAGAACTGGTCCCGCTGCTGGAGAAATACGCTCCAGCCAAACGCGGATTTTTTTGGAGGCGCGTATGAAAATCGATTGCAAGCACGTGTGGGATTACATCTCCGCCTACATTGACGGCGATGTCGATCACGCCTTGCGCGCCGAAATTGACCGTCATCTTGAGCACTGCGAGATCTGCTCCGCCGTGATGGACTCTACGCGCAATGTTGTCGTGCTGATGGCTGATGAGCGTGTCTTTGAAATTCCAGGCGGCTACAGTGAACGGCTGCATCATCGTCTCGATGCGCTCCTGCTCACCGGAGATTCCTCGGGCTAGGCAGGCTGGATTCCCCCCATGGCGAGTCCTGCCTGCGTTCTGCTCAATGAGAGTAAACATCAAGTTTTAATATCGCCAAATCAAATCCGGATCACGTCGCAAATCGTACAACCATCAGAGAACGACCCTGTTCGCTTTGCGACCCGGCCGTAGGTAGCTGGATGCGCAGAGGGCGGCAGAGCTCGTCCGGATTTGTCGAAGATTGTGTCACTTGTAGCCCTCGCGCATTTTCTTCTTGCGCTTTGTAACCTTTCACTCGTAGCTTGACTCCTAACAATTGCAACACCGCTTCTGCAGACGCCATTGCTTCTGCTTGAATCCAAACGCGGATCATCCGCCCAAATCTAAAACGAGGTC
>CAILBQ010000671.1 GCA_903832475.1 uncultured Acidobacteriota bacterium
AGTTCTCGAAAAGATAGTGATCAGTTGTCAGTGGTCAGTGATCAGTGCTCGATTTTTCGAGTTTTACTGATCACTGACCACTGTTCACTGACCACTCGCTCTTAGTCCAGTATCCGGACCAGATGCGGCACGGTTGCGACCATGCCGCGAAGGGATGCGGTGTCGACGCGCTCGACAACCTGATTGAGGCGCGTGAAACCGAGGCCAGTGATGACCCGCTTGTGCTTGAAAGGGGTCGAGATGGCCGAGCGGAAGTATTGCAGGCGGATCTTCTTAGGTTCGGTCATGATTAAAGCTCCTCAACCGTTTTGCCGCGCATCAGGGCAACTTCAGCCTTGTCGCGCAACTGGGTCAGCGCATCAAAGGTGGCCTTGATGACGTTGTGCGGGTTGGCCGTCCCGAGCGACTTGGTCAGCACGTTCTGCACGCCGGCCGAGGTCATGACAGCGCGGACGGCGCCGCCGGCGATGACACCAGTACCTTCGGGAGCCGGCTTCAGCAGTACGTGACCCGAGCCGTAACGGCCCAGCACCTGGTGCGGAATGGTGGTGGTGGTCAGGTTGATCCTGACCAGGTTCTTCTTGGCGGCTTCGATGGCCTTGCGGATCGCCTGGGGAACTTCCTTAGCCTTGCCGGCTCCGTGGCCAACGACGCCGGCCGTCGCGTCACCGACGACTACCAGGGCTGCAAAGGACATGTTCTTGCCGCCCTTGACGACCTTGGTGACGCGGTTGATCGACACGACCTGGTCGGTCAGCTTGAACTGGTTGGCGTCGAGTTTCTTTGTGAATGCCATATATCTTCCGTGGCCTCCTCGGCCTTGATCCTTCTTGTGACTGCCCGAATCGGGCGAATTGCTTAGAACTCCAGCCCGGCTTCGCGAGCAGCATCGGCCAGCGCCTTGATGCGGCCGTGATAAAGATAGCCGCCGCGATCGAAGACCACCTTCTTGACGCCCTTTCCAATAGCCAATTCCGCGACGCGCTTGCCGATTTCCTTGGCGGCCGCGACGTTGCCGCCGGCATTAATCTTGTTCGCGAGGGTCGAGGCGGACACGATGGTTTCGCCCTTGGCGTCGTCGACGACCTGCGCAGAGATGGGGGTGAGCGAGCGGTAGACGTTCAAACGCGGACGCTCGGCAGTGCCGGAGAGCTTCTGGCGAATGCGGAAGTGGACCCGGTTGCGAATCTGATTTCGTTCTGTCTTGGCAATCATTGTGTTTTCCTATCAGCGGACTGGCCCTGCCGGCCCGTTCGGTTGGTGGAGAGCTACTAGCTTCCAGCCGCTAGCTCCTAGCTAGAGGCTGAAGGCTAGTAGCTGTCTTTGCTACTTCGAGCCCGATTTGCCGGCCTTCTTCTTCAACTTCTCGCCGGTATAGCGAACACCCTTGTTCTTGTACGGATCCGGCTTGCGCAGGGACCGCATGTCCGCCGCAACCTGGCCAACCAGCTGGCGATCGATGCCAGCGATGGTCAGGTGAGTCTGCTTGGGATCAATGGTGACGTCGATGCCGGTGGGCAGAGGAAACTCAATGGGGTGGGAGTAGCCGAGTGTAAAGACGACCATGCCTTTGCCCTTGAGTTCCGCGCGATAGCCGATGCCGACGATGTCGAGATCCTTGGTCCAGCCTTGGGTGACGCCATGAACTGCGTTAAAGACCAGTGCACGGGTTAGGCCGTGGAAAGCAGCGGCCTTGTCGCTTTCGCGAGTCACGTTGAGAACGCCGTCCGCCTTTTCGAGGTGGATTCCAGGAGCGATCAGCGCGGTCACTTTGCCCTTGGGGCCCTCCACGAGCACGGTGTTGCCTTCGACGGTGTATTTCACGTTCGCGGGCAACGGAATCGGTTTCTTACCAATACGAGACATTGTTTCTTATCCTTAATCGGCTTGCGAGTCCTTCAAATGCTCACGCCCTTGAATTCCACTGCAGCCAGGAGACTTGCGCCTCCCCTTACCAAACCTCAACAAAAGTCCGAATGACTCCGCCGCATGCAATTACCCGACGCGGCTAGCGCCTACCAGACTTCGCAGAGGATTTCGCCGCCGACGCCTTCACGGCGGGCTTGGCGGCCGGTCATGACGCCTTTTGGCGTGGTCATGATCGAGATGCCGAGGCCGCCCTGGACACGCTTGATCTCGTCACGGCCGATGTAGACGCGGCAGCCGGGACGGGAGATGCGAGCCAAGTCGCGGATGGCAGCTTCGGAGCCGGCGCCGTACTTGAGGTACACGCGCAGAACCTGCTTACCTTCTTCTTCCTGGGTCTTGTAGTTCGAGATGTAGCCCTCTTCCTTGAGGATGCGGGCGATCTCGGCCTTCAGCTTGGAAGCAGGGACATCGAGCTTCTGGTGACGGGCACGGATGGCGTTACGGATGCGTGCCAGAAAATCTGCTACAGGGTCGGTCAGACTCATTCCTTCTCCTTCATCCCCCGTTCGCCCGGCCTATGACTCGGGAACCTGCGGGGATGGTTGTACCAGTGAACAGTGATCAGTGATCAGTCGGCGTTGCTTGAACTTTCAGGACCGGTCAAAAGGCTGACCACTGTCCACTGTTCCCTGACCACTGTTTTTTACCAGCTGGACTTGACCACGCCGGGGATTTCTCCACGATGGGCGAGGCCGCGGAAGCACAGGCGGCAGATGCCGAACTTTCGGAGAAACGCCCGTGGGCGGCCGCAGATCTGGCAGCGATTATGTTGGCGCGAGCTGAACTTTGGCTTGCGCGCGTCTTTCACTCGTTTTGCAGTAGTTGCCATGTTTCCTCTTTGAACAGCTACTAGCTTCTAGCTACTAGCTCCTAGCCCAGTTCGGAAGCGGCTAACGCTCGCGTATCCAGGCCAATCTTGTTGGTTTCAGCTAGAAGCTAGCGGCTAGCAGCTGAAAGCTTCTTTAAGCGCCTTGCCGGAAAGGCATGCCGAACTGCCGAAGCAGCGCGCGTGCCGAATTATCATCGTTGGCAGTGGTAACGATGGTGATGTTCATGCCCTTGAGCTTTTCGACTTTGGAGTAATCAATCTCCGGGAAGATAAGCTGGTCGCGCAGACCGAGCGTGTAGTTGCCGCGCCCGTCATAACTCTTGGTGGAAACGCCG
>CAILBQ010000672.1 GCA_903832475.1 uncultured Acidobacteriota bacterium
AGGACGGATTCAATGGATAAGCGAACGCCGCGGCCTTTGGCGCGTGCGGCGACGGCCAGGGCGGGCTGGCACGACAGGTGGACGACATAGCCTTGAGCGCCGGTGGTTTCGAGAAAGGTGGCGAAGCGGTTGGTGCCCTCGGCTTCGACGGTTTCGGGGCGGCTTGGCTCATGCCATTCAGGGCCGGTCTTGCCCTCGGCGAGCAGGGCGGTCTGCAGACGGCTGACCAGCTCCGCGTTTTCGCAATGGGCTGTGGTGATTACGCCGAGCTTACGGGCCAGAGTCAGCGTCTGGTACATCTCCGCGTCATCGACGCCGAAGAAATTCTTGTAGGCAAGAAAGATTTTGAAGGAGGATGTTCCGTCGGCAACGATGTGGCGCAACTGCGTTTCTGTTGAGTCGTTGAAGTGAGTCACCGACATGTGGAAGGCGTAGTCACAGGCGCTGGAGCCGGCGGCTTTTTCTTTCCAGAGATGGTAGCCATCGAGCATGTCATCGTTACGCGAGGGGCAGCACATCTCGATGAAGGTGGTGGTTCCTCCGATGAGGGCGGCTATGCTCGCGGTTTCGTGCGTGTCCTTGGCGAACGTGGACATGAAGGGCAGATAGATGTGGACGTGGGGATCGATGAAGCCGGGGAAGATGAGTTTTCCGCGGGCATCAATCACTTCAGTCTCGGGCGGCGCTGCCAGGCTGGTGCCGATGCTGGTTATGACTTCATCTTGTATGAAGATGTCGGCAAAGTGGCGAGAGCCTGCCGTGATGAGTTCTCCATTTTGGATCAATAGCGACATACAGCACCAACCATGTTTCGAGTGTTGTCAGGACTAGTCATCTCGCAATGACAGCTTCAATGTAACCATGCGGCTCGTCGGTGGGAACGAAGATCTGGTTTGGATTGCTCTGGCCAAAGCGGCTGAGGTCGACGAGCAGACAATGGAGGTTGGGCATGGTGAGTTTGACCTGAGAAATATGCGGGACGGCCTGCAGTATGGCCTCGCCGATGTCGTAGAGGGTGTGCTGGACGCTGAGGCTGTCGTGGTCCGCGAATACTTTGAGCAGCGTGGTGAGTGCCCTGGTGCGGGTGTCGGCAAAGCTTGTTGTGCCGGGTAAGAAATCCCACTCGACGGTGGCGCGGGTGCCGAAGATGCGGTCTGTGCTTTCGGGCAGCGTGGTCAACTTGTCCTTGAGATAGCCGGTGAAGGCGGAGTTGGTTGTCTTGAGAATGACGAGACCGTCAATGCCGGATTGAACGATGGGTTCCGCGCCGCGATCCAATGTGACGAGGGTGGTCTGGAGTTCTGGGCCGGCGAGGGCGTAGGTGGTGGCGTGGGGCTGGCCGTCAATGAGTACCTGCTTCCAGCTCTTTTCTTCTACTTCTGCCGAGGCTTTGGAGACCTGCGGGTTGTTGCTGAGTAGATACCTCACCAGCTCGATGGCGAATTCTTCCAGCGTGGCGGCATTCGATTCGCGGGCCAGCCAGTAGACGGTGTTCTTCATAGTGTCGGTGGGAAGGATTTTGCTGTTGTCGCCTTCTGTAAAGCAGGTTTCGAAGTCGCCATGGAGGAGGACGCGTACGCTCCACTCCTTCATCTCGTGCCAGGTGTCATGGCGAATCACTTTCATGACGCGGACGCGCGATTTGCCGTAGCGATTTTCTCCCAGGTGAGCCATTGAATCTCCTTTTCGGGAGGCTAACTTCCCCGATAGGTTGTGCATTATGTTTGTGGTTCTG
>CAILBQ010000673.1 GCA_903832475.1 uncultured Acidobacteriota bacterium
CAACTCCAATTCGAACGAGTAGATCGATCGTCTGATCTGTGTCTGCAAGTTGCAGGGCGTTGTCCATCTCATCCAGTCCTCCGATTGGAATAGGACCGGCAGTCCCTGCCTTAACGTATTGCGCCGAGCAAGAAGCGGCAAGCAGGAAGCAGAAAGCGACGCTCGCGATGAGGGATTGTATGAACAATTTGGATAACTCGAAAGGGATAGGTGGGGCCGTGGGTCGAAGCAATATTGCCTCCAGCAAGCAGAGCGATCCTAACACCAACGGGACGCTTCGACATTCGCTTGCCTAGGTGAAGCTGGTGCGGCGCCACAGTGCGATTGTGCCGGCGACGAGGCTGAGAAGCAGCAGGCAGCCGAGAGCCAGCATCCATGCGTAATTCATGCGCAGCGCGGGGATGTGGGCGTGCTTGCCCAGGTAGACGAAGACGGCAGCGGCGGCGAAGACGATGGCATAGTCCCACCAGCGGCGCTGGCTGCCGGCGCGGTCGGCTTCGCCATCCATGTTGGCCAGGGTCATGCGGTAGTTAAGGCCGTAGCGGTCGCACTCGCGCAGGAGGGCCTGGTTGCGGGAGGATTGCTCCTTGCCGGTGGCTGCGGCGGAGCTAATCAACGCCGCGCCGGCGATCATGACTACCGAGCCAGCCAGCACCATAAGGATGTGCGCACGGTCGCTGTTGGCCAATTCACCAAAAACCAGCGCGCCCCATGCGAGGCCCCAGAGCTGGTTGGTGTTCGACAGCGGAATGCCGCGGCCAATGCCGAGATATTTGGCCGCATATTGCTGGAAGAGGTCGCCTACCACCCAGACGAAGCCTCCGAGAAAGAGCCAGAAAAGGACGCCGGGGGCGTGGCGGAGTTCGTCGAAGACGGTCCGGGTGCCGTTGCCGCCCAGGGTCATGGCCAGGATCAACATCGTGACCAGTTCGCCGACGGTGAAGGCGGTGATGAAGGAAAGAGGATTCATGCCGCTGAGGTAGGCCTTGCGATAGGGGACGTACATGGTGCCCCACATCAGGCTGGCTCCGAAGGCGGCGAGAATGCCCTGGAAGGCGCGGTGGGCATGGGCCGTGTCCCCGCCATGCATGCTGGCGAAGCCGAGCAGGATGGCTGCGGCGATGATGGCCAGCGAGCCGAGGACCACGCGCAGAACCACGCTGGCGCGCGCGCCTTGGAGTTCGCGGAAGAGCACGCGCGCCCAGAAGAGTCCGATGAGCGCGTTGGCATTCCATAGGGGAAAGGCGATGGCAAGGCCTACGTCGCGAATGGCGAAGACGGTGAGGGTGTTGGCCACGGCCCAGAGGGCTCCGGCGAGCAGTGCCCAGACGATGAGGTGCTTCTTGCTCCGCAGGTCGGCAAGGACGAAGCCGGTGCCTTTGAGCAGGGTGGGAAAGGTCCAGCGCGCGGTGAAGACGCCAGCTACCATGCAGAGCGAGATGGCGAAGGGAGACAGGCCGGTATCAACGAGCTTGGTGGGAGCTTCCGCGGCACCCAGCCACACGCCTGCGGTCAGGCCAGTGATAACGCCGAGCTGGTGAAGCGAGATGCCGTGGCGCTTCTGGTCGGAGTTGTGCCCACTGAAAGACGTGGTCATCGCAGGCTGATCAACAGCGCGATGCCGAAGAGAAGCACGGCGAACGGCACCAGGAAATGGCTGTCGGTAACGATGAGGCGAGTCGTGTTTCGAATAGACATAGGCAGGGAAGGTGCTGTTGCGTGAAACGCTACGCTAACGGGCGGTGTCGTAGCTTGTCAATGTTCGCAGGATCGGAACTAAAACAGGGCGGCGAGCTTGGTGAAGCTGTCGATTTCAATAAGCTGCTGGCCGGGCGGTGGCGAGGCGAGCTCTGCGTGTTCGAGCACCCAGGTGTCTTTATGGAAGATGAAGACGGCGTGCAGTCCCGCTGCCAGCGCGGGATTGATGTCGGACTTGGGGCTGTTGCCGATCATCCACGTGGTTTGCGCGTCGCAGGCGTTGCGATGGGTGACTTCGCGGTAGGATTCGGGATTTTTTTCAGCGACGATTTCGACGGCGGTGAAGTAGGGGGCGAGGCCGGAGCGGGCGAGCTTGTCTGCTTGCTCGGCCTGGCTTCCCTTGGTCATGAGGATGAGGTTGTGGCGGGACGCCAGCTGGGGCAGCAACTCCGCGACGCCGGGGAGGAGCTCAATTTCCTGTTCTGCGATGGACTGGGCGAAGGCGCGGATCTGCGATTCATGGTGCGCGGCGACCGGCGCTGAAGAGAGGCGTTCGAAGCAGGTGAGCAGCGACTGCGTGAAGCTGGTCAGGCCGTAGCCGTGCGAGAGGATGGTTTCGCGTTCGGCCTGGTTGAGCGCCAGGCGAACCTGCTCGGGAGAATGCGACTGATGATCGAGGTAGGAGATATAGGCGGCGATGGCGCGTTCGAAGTAGATGTTGTTTTCCCAGAGGGTGTCGTCGGCATCGATGAGAAGGGTCTGGGGTTGCGGGGTGGTCATGATGTGATTCTAAACAACCGGTTTGCGACGGCTTTAGAACACTTGCAGGGGGGCCAATTCCTTTGAACTTAGGACTTCGCTCAGGCTGAAACGCCAGTTTGGGCGAGGAGGCTGGCGAAGTGGCTGGTAATGGCGGCAAAGTTCGCTGAGCTGGGATCGGCGCCGGACTGGGCAGCGAGCTGAACGGCGAAATTGCCGAGGGTCGAGCCTTCTGCTTCCCCGATGGAGACGGGCAGGCCGGTTGATTCTTCGGTGAGCCGGGTCAGGAGCTGGTTGCGGCTGCCTCCGCCGAGGATGGTAATGCGGCGAAAGGTGCGTCCTGTGATCGATTGCAAATGGCGAAGGACAGCGGCATAGCGGAAGGCCAAGCTCGAAAAAATCAACCGCGCGAAGATCGGCTCATTGCCGGGTACGTCCGGGATAGTCTCGTGGCTGTTCGCGGCCAGTTCCTGATTGATGCGCTCCGGCATGAATCCGGTGAGCAACAGAGAAGGCGCATCGACATTGATCAAGGCGTCCGGTGGCGCCGCTTCGGCGGCGCGAGCAACTAATTGCGGTATGGCGATCGACTCGGGCTCGCGGCCGAGAGCGGTCCAGGTATCGATGCACTGCTTCAGGATCCACATGCCGTTAACGTTGGTATGAAAGCAATACTGCCCGGAAGCCGCGCCCTGGTTGGTGAAGTTGGCAGCGAGAGCTTCGCGAGTCACGATGGGACGGTCGACCAGCGTGCCGACCAGCGACCACGTGCCGGAAATGATGTAGGCGGTGTGGGCCAGGTCGCAGTCGTCGGGGTGCGGGCAAATGGCGGCGATGGCGGACGCGGTGTCGTGGCACGCCGGAGCGATGAGATCGGTGTCGGCGAAGGCGGGCAGTTCAGCAAGGGATCCGCTGAGCTTGCCCAGGTTGGTGCCGGTGAGGACGATGGGCGGTGCTGCTTCGAGCGAAAGGCCGAGCTTCTGGAACAGGGGAGCCGACCATTCCGGCGCTTCGATGTCGACCAAGCCGGTATGCGTAGCGTTGGTGTATTCGGCAACGCGGCGGCCGCCCAGCCAGTGCAGCACGTATTCAGGAAGGCAGACCCAGGCCGCTTTGGGATCGACGCCGGATTGCTGGTCGGCGAAGAGCTGGTACACGGTGTTGATGCGCAGTGGAAAGGCGCCAGAGCGGGCGAAGATCTGCTGCGGAGACAGCGTGGTTTCGATGATTTCCTTGGAGGAGAGGGTGCGTTCGTCGCGATAGCAGAAGGGCGCATGGAGGGGACCGCCATCGAGTCCGAGTCGGACATAGTCGACGGCCCAGCCATCGACGGCGACCGATCGTATTCCTTCAGGAGCGGTGTCAGCAGCTTTGCGCAGGCCCTCCTCGATGCCGGAAAGGATGCGATCGAGCGGCCAGTGAAGGTGTTCAACGCCGTCTTCGTGCGAAGTGATGGGCGCGTTGGGAATGCGATGGAGCATGGTGATGCGCGGCGTGTTTCCTTCCCAGCGGAGCAGGGAGACGCGGCAGCTTTCCGCGCCGAGATCAACGGCCACCAGGGCGCGGCGATCTTCGAGCAAGTCGACCGCGGACTTGCGCGGCGCGATCGAAGGCATGTCGTCGTCCGAGGAAAAGTCCCTGCGGCTCACCGCAGGAAAGCCTCGGGAAGTCCGCCGTCGACAGGGATGAGATGACCCGATGTGCAGCGCGAGCGGTCGGAAGCGAGGAAGAGGATAGCTTCGGCGCAATCAACCGGATCAATGGGCTGATGGGTCAGGGTGCGCTTGGCATAAAAGCCCGCCAGTAGATCGCGTAGCTCATCGTCCGAGAGCGAGTCTTCAAAGGGAATGTTGTACTTGGTCAGCGAGGCGCGCACGCGGTCGCGCGGAAACATAGTCGAGCCTTTGACTACTGTCGCGGGGCTGATGCCGTTGACGCGGATGCGAGGGGAGAGGCCGACCGCCAGTTCGCGAACCAGATGGCTGAGTGCGGCTTTGCTGATGTCGTAGACTTCACTGCCACGCTTGGAAACGACGGCGTTGGCGGAGCTGGTGAGCACGATGCTGACGTCGAGGTCTTGTTCCGCGAAGAGCTTGCTGGCTTCGTCGGCGAGCAGGTAATTCGCGGTGACGTTGACGTCGAGGGTGGTAGCCCACATGGTGTCGGAGATGATGCCGTCGGGACTGGAAGGGAAAAGAGCCGCGGTGTTGACGAGAATGTCGACGCCGCCGAAGGCATTGATGGCGGTATCCAATGCGGCGCGAATGGTGGTGCGGTCGCGGATGTCAATGGGCGCGGAGACGGCGAATTCTTTGGGGACGATCTTGTGCAACTCGGCCGTGACGCGCTCTGCTCCGGTGGTGTCGCGGTCGGCGACGACGACATGGGCTCCGCGCTCGGCGGCGAGGCGGGCGACTTCGCGGCCGATGCCGCTGCCTCCTCCAACGACAAGAACGACCTTGCGGCTGAGCTCTTTTTCAGGTGGCTGGCGCCGGATCTTTGCCTCTTCGAGCGCCCAGTACTCGATGCGGAAAGCTTCCGAAGGGGGCAAAGCGACGTAGTTCGTGCAGACAGAGAATTCCTTAGCGGCGGCGGCAGGGCCGGCCTGGGGAACGTCATCGCCTGTCTTGATGGGCGTCAGACCGTGGCCAAGGCCGCTGGCGCCTTCCATGACGTGGATGGCGTTGGTGTAGAACTCGCCGGTGATGCGAGCTTCTGTCTTGTTCTTGCCGAAGCTGAACATGCCTACGCCGGGGATCAGCACGACGGTGGGGCTGGCGTCCCGCAGGGCAGGCGAGTCAGGCTTGGCGTGGGTGTGATAGTAGGACTCGTAATCGGCGCGGTAGGTTTTGAGGGACTCGATGATCTGCTTTTTCAGAGTAGCGACGTCGGCGTTTTCGGCCCAGGGGATATAGAGCGGACGGATCTTGGTGCGGATGAAGTGGTCGGGGCAGCTGGTGCCGAGGAAGGCGAGCTCTTTGGCGTTCGCAGAGTTGACGAAGCCGAGCACGTCTTCAGAATCGGAGAAACTGGCGATGGAGCGGCGCTTTGCGCCCAGGCGTCCGCGCAGGAAGGGCAGAATGGCTGTTGCGATGGAGCGGCGATCGCTGCGCACAGGCTGCACCTGGCCGCCAAAGAGCCCGGAGCCCACCTTGTCGCCATGGCGGTTCATGAACTGGCCGAGCTGATCGATGATGGTGATGGTGTTCAGGTAGGATTCGCGCTGCGTGTTGCCCCAGGTAAAGAGGCCATGTCCGCCGAGTACGATGCCGTCGCAGCCAGGGTTTTCCTGAACGGCGTGCTTGAGCATCATGGCGAGTTCGAAGCCAGGGCGCTGCCAGGGAAGCCATACTAGGTTGTGGTTGAATTCGCGATTGAACTCCGCCATTTTGTGGTGGCCGTTGGCAGCGGCGGCGAGGGCGATACCCCAGTCAGGATGCAGATGGTCGACGTGCGGGAAGGGAAGGAAACCGTGCAGCGGGGTGTCGATCGAGGCCGCAACGGGATTGGCGCGGAAGGCGGCCATGGGATACATGCCGACAATCAGATCTTCTTCCGCTACGCCCTTGTAGCTCTTTTCGAGAGCCAGCACCTTGTCGAGATAAAGGGTGGCAAAGCCGGAGCGCTTGATGCTGCCGAGATCGCCGCCGCTGCCTTTGACCCAGAGCACCTGGACCGGTTCGCCGGTGAGCGGGTCGGGCTCGGTGATCTTGGAGCTGGTATTGCCGCCGCCGAAGTTGGTGATGCGCAGGTCAGAGCCAAGCAGGTTTGAGCGGTAGCGAAGCAGTTCCGGTTCATCAAGGGTGTTCGCGATTGCGGAATCCCAACGGTCTTCAAGATATTTGAGTGAGGGAGCAACCAGGGTCTCTGGAGTCATGAGGAACTTCCTTTTCGCGTGTCTGGCGGCTGCATAGGGAAGCGGACGCGGGAAGCGCCAGTCACGAACGTTCCCACGATAGCACGGAGGATAACAATAGGGGAAGTATTTCTAATAAGAATATTCAGAGATGCAAATTTTGCCGGGAGCGTCGGCGTGAAATCAGTGAAATTTAATTGGAGTTGGGCGCGCCATCCGTGCGCAAATCGTCTGGCGTAACGACACGATGCCGGACGTAGTTGTAGGGAGGGACCGAATTGCCCCGCACCAACGTTATGCCGAGTTGAATCAAGCGCGGGCCGTAGGTTTGTGCCTCATGCGAGATCGACCCGATGATGGCGCTCTTGCCGGATTTCATCTCTTCCAGAACTTCGGGGATGCAGTCCTGGCCAACAATGGCAAAGTCTTGTTCGCGGCCGGCATGGCGGGCGGCGTCGAGAACGCCGAGAGCGCTGGAGTCGGTAGCAGTGGCAACGAGGATGCGTTCGCCGCGGCGGTGCGCGCTGAGGAATTCAGAGATGGCCATATTGCTGGGATGGCGCATGCCGCGGCCTTCGAGGCGGAGGAAGCGATCGGAGGGAATCTGGGTTTCAAGACGGGTGCGCACCGCTTCAAAGGCGCCGCTGATGCGGCTTTGCACGAAACTGCCGGCCTCGGCCAGTCCTACGCCGATGACCCAGTCAGCGCGCCCTTTCCATTTGCGGAGCGCGTACTGCGCGAGCAGGATGCCGGCTTCGTATCCGACTTCGAAGTTGTCGACGCCAAAGTAGGTGGCGTTGGGATGGGGCACGTCAATGGCGATGAGCGGAATGCCGGCGTTTTTGAGGATGTAGGCGACGTGCGGAGCGACGTGTTCCTCGGCCTGGAATTCGAGGACCAGGTCGACCCGCTTGGTCACGAATTCTTCCGCATTGCGGATGGCAGTGTCGGCATCGAAGTGGTTGTCCAGCAGGACAAGTTCGACGCCGGAGCTGGCCGCCGCCGAGGTCACGCTGGCAGCTACCTGCTGCGAAAAGGGCAGATCTGCGCTCTGGATGGCGAGGCCAAAGCGCAGGCGCTTGGGGCGGGAGACGAGGCGGTATTCGCCGGTTTCGCCATGAGCCACGTAGCCGCGATGCACGAGGGTTTTGAGGATGCGGTAGACGCTGGTCTTGGAGATCTGGGTGCGCTGGTACACGTCTTCTAGGCTCATGGGAGCGTTCTGCTCTTCGAGCATCTCCAGGACGTCGAGCGCCTTGGAGAGGATGGGAATCAGGTACAGGCGTTTGATCTTGCCGCTGGCCACCGTGGAACTCCTTCGCAGAAACAATTTCCAGTAAAGAGATGACTGTAATATATGCGCCCGGCGATGGGGAAAGCGCGAGTCTTTCCCCCCAGGGGAAATCCGGACGGAAACGGGGCGCATGAGCCAAGGCTGAACGCCAGAAAACAAGGCTCAGAGGCGCGTGTATAGCTGAAAGGGCGCCCAGTAGAAGGGTCGTCGAAAAATACTGTGAGAATGGAGTAACTCGAGTTTCGCCTGACGCAGCGCGGCGGAGGGAGACTGTCCGTGGTCGAGACCCTGGTAGAGGCTGTCCATGAGGCGTGGGGTAGAGTCATCGCTGGCTTCCCAGAGGGCGCCGATGGTGTTGTGGGCGCCGGCGCGGAGAAATGCCCAGGACAGGCCGACCAGGCCTTCGCCGACGTAGGAGCGCGTTCCGCTGCCGTAACAGGCCGATATGGTCACCACGCGAGCGTCGATGGGATGGCGCATGATGTCGCGGGCATAGAGTTTGAACGAGTCTTCGCCGGTCTGGGAGTTTGAACCCGTCGGGGTTTGAGAGCGCGACAGAATGATCGCAGAATCCAGTGGATCTGTGCGGCTGGCCACGCCATGCGCGACGAAGTGAATATATGTGTATTGCTGCGGTGTGCTGCTGAGATAGGCGGAGGGATTGGCCTGCTGGCGCGTGAAGACGGCCAGATTGGTCTTGGGAAAGTGTCTCGCGATTTGCTGCATCTCCATCGAGGCCAGGGGAAGTTCGGGGTAACTTGGTTCGGGCGAGATGGCGTCGCCGAGCAGCAGCAGTTTGCCATCGTTGCGGGCGCTGGGTTGAGCCGAGGCGAGCATGGCAAGGGATGGGGCGGAAACCAGGTTGACGTCTTCGATCCAATAATGTGGTGGAGTTGTCTGCGAACCTGCCTCGGCGGATGGCTTTGCCGGGACGAGGAGGGTTTCGAAATTGAGCAGGCTCAGCGGACCGTCGGCGAGGATCATCACGTTGGAACTGGCCGGAATCATCGATGCGGCGGGAGCAACGAGCGTGTTGTATAGCGCCAAGCCGGATTCATCGCTGGCTTGTGCAGGGTCGGTGGGGCCGCGCAGGGCTTTGCGATAACGATCGACGAGCGGAGTGATTTCGCGCTGCGGCGGGAGCGGAAAGAGAGCAGTCTTCCGCGGCGTGATGGCCCAGAGCCAGGATTGCTTTTCACCCAGCCAGTAGAAGAGGAGCGTGGCGTTGGCCTTCTGGGCGATGGCTTGGGGATGGAGGGCGGTAGAACGAGAATCACGCTTGTTAAGGTCGGCGCCGAGACCTTGGGCTAAAGTGCGGGCCCGGCTTTGGTCGGCGGTGAGCAAGGCTTCGTCGGGCTTGTTTTGCGTGATCAAAAAGTGAATGTAGTCGTCGTAAATAGCTTGAGCGTTGGCAAGGAAGGGAAGTTTTGAATCATCCTGTCTGAGTTGTGCGCGGGCCGATTCGAATGTGTTCAGTGCGGTCTTGAATCTGGCTGCGGCAGCTAGGGTGTCGCCTTGCGCCATGGACAGGCGAGCCTGCTCATATTCGGCGGCGAAATGCATGGAAGGCTGGCTGGCGAAGTCCTGATCGACCTTGTGGAAGAGCTCGTCGGCATTGTCCTGGTGACGAGCGGCGGCAAGCCTGCCTTCCGCGAGGGCAATGTAGGCTGCATCAAGACTATTCCTGCTGGAATTGACGAGAGGGCGCACTTCGGAAAGATAGCGTTGGGTGTCGTCGACGCGACCCATGTCGATTGAAATGTGAGCGAGGTCTTCGAGGACGTTGATGATGTTTTGCCTGTTGTCGGTCTCGCGCGCAAGAACAAGGGCGCTCTCAAGAGATTCGGCAGCACGAGCCGGGTCGCGAAGGTTACGGAATACGTAACTTTCATCAGCAAGAATTTCCATGGATGCTTGGGTATCGCCAAGGCGGTTGGCGTTTGATTCGGCTTCTTGAAACAACTGTAAAGCTCTCTCAGAATCTCCCAGGTTCAGGTATGCCCAGCCCAGATCTTCTTTGACAGTGGCCAAGAGGTCACCATTATCCAATTCGTCTGCCATATCGCGTGCTTCATTGAGCCAATCGATAGCCTGATCGTACTTTTCCTGTTGCAGGCACAAACTGCCAAGGCTCAAAAGAGATGAGGCTTCACTGATCGGTGTATGAAACCTCCTCGCCGCTGCCAGTGCTTCTTCGCTGAAATGGGACGCCTCCGCGAGCTTTTCCTGCTCCTGGGCCATCGCGGACTCCAAGCCGAGAACCCAAACGCAACCAACATTGTCGTGATGTTCGCAGAATTGCCGCGCTGTGATTAGGGTTTGTGCTGCCTCGGGAACTCTTTGCAGGCCAAGGAGTGATGTTCCCAGCAGGGATAGCTTCTTGCTGTAGATTTCTGGATTGGACGGGCCAGCCTTGACGGGGGACAAGGCGACCAGGGCATCATCAAATTTTCCTCGCCAGGCTGCAGAAATGGCTTGAAGGATGCTGAACCGATCGGCGAGTTCCGGTTGTCGAGCCCTGAAGCGGTTCGCGTTGAGTGCAGACACTTCTTCGCATTTCTTTAACTCGCCGTGCTGAAAGAGAAGTTCTGCTCGCCGCAACTCCCTGCTGGCAATGTAAGGTGCATGGCAGTTCATGGGAACAACGAGCAGCAACAACCAGATTATCCGCCAATCGGTTTGCTTCCGCCGTTTGTTTTCGCCGTTGCCACGTCGGTTGTCCCGGCGATCGCGCAGCCCAGGCGCATCTTGATCATCGAAAGCTCGACGGTGGTAGCGGGTGTCTTCCATTGCGGGTGCGAGGGAGTGTGATGAATGTGCAGCACTCCCAGATACAGCGTACCGAAATGAGGAATATGAATGACGTGACCGCAGGTATGACCCGGGTAATAGCCGCTCGCCTGGTTGACGAAAGAGCATTCAACTGCCTCCTCTTGACCATCGCTGTCGGCAAAGCTTTCTTCCGTCCGGCTGAAGCGATCCTTGAGGTCGTCAAAGAGTCCGGCGATGGTTTCAGGATGTTCATTGTGCTGCCGCCGAATGTGGGCGTGTTGCCTGGTGACCTTGTGAATGAAGGCGGGATTGCGGGTGTAGGGCGTGTCGTCGTCGGGACGGGCGCCGAAGAAGTCCAGGTCAAGGTCGCCGTGATCGAAGTCGAAGATCACGGGATGGCCTGCGATGCGCAGATTTTCAAAGCGCGTGCCGAGCAGGGAGATTCGCGGAGTGTGTTTGTCCCGTTCCAGCGGGTGCTCGGTGCTGAGCTGGGCTACGACGCGGTCGGCTGTGACGACGTCCAGAACATTCAGATTTTCGACGACTGCCGTCGCCAGGGTATTGAATCCTCGGCCGTGCTTGATCTCCTGGTTGCCGGCAACCTGCGTATAGCCGCGGGTGTAAGAGATGACGCGCTCCAGTTCGTAATCGTGGGCGTGCTGCGAGATGTAGCCGCCATCTTCGGGGAGACGCGCGAACGCCTGAGGGTGGATGTGCTGCCGGAGGGGAAGATGCAAATGACCGCGCAGGACGGTAGCTTCAGAATGGTAGTGGTGCTCCGGACTCTTGGGCGGATCGTTATCCACAGGATTCTCCTTGATACGTGTTCTGTGTCGGAAGGTCGGACATGCCGGAAGGCAAGAGCCTGCCGGATCGCCTGCCAATCGGGGCGATGCCTGATCGAACCTTCTCGTTCCCTAGCCGGGAGTACCAGCTAGTTCTTCATATGAAGGTCGAGAACGTGGCGCTGAATCTCAGTGCGCGCGCCCGCGGAGCTTACTCCGAAGACAGTCAGAGTATAAGCGCCCGTATGCAATCCTGCACCAGGAATTACGAGCGACTGTGTTCCGTCGTTCGCGGCCTCGGCATTTTCCAGCGGAGCAGCGATGGTCTGAGTGAAAGCGGACTTGCCGCTGGGATCGCTCAGTTCGAAGGCATACGAAGTGAAGCCGGGCTGGCTTGGCAGGTCGACCAGCAGAACAACGCCGGATTTTGCATCGGCTTCGACGGGTGTGCTGGCAGCGCCGCGGGTGGCGGTATGCAGCGAGGTCCACGGAGCCAGGTGCGGCTCCATGGAGGCCACCTGAAGGCGAGGCAGGATGATCAGATTCTGATAGCCGATGATGACCAGCATGGCGGCAAAGACAGGAGCGGCGAAGGCAGGCCGGAAGATGGGAGCCAGGAAGGAAAACCAATTCTTCTTCTGCGTGGGAGCCGCTACTGATTCACGTCGAGGCAGGTCGGCGGTGAGAGCAGGCAGCTGGGCCTTGGCCTCCTGGACAAAGACTGTTCCGGCTTGCAGGTCAATTGCGCACTCCTGACAGGCAAAAAGGTGCTCTTCGAAAGCGTCGCGCTGTTCGGGCGTGAGCTCGTCGAGGAGATATCGTTCGGTCGCCATTTGTTCTAAGGCTTCGGTGTGGTCCATGTCTCGATCCTCAATGCATTCCATACGTGTTGATGGTGCAAGGGGTTTGTAAACCGTTTCACGCTCTTTTTTGAGCTGTGGAAAAGGATGCGGGCGCGGGATTTCGTTTCATGTATTCGACCTTGAAATCCTGCTTGGCGCGAAAGAGCAAAACGCGCAGATACTCGCGATCGACGCCAAATTCAGCGCAGACCTCATCGCGGTCGCGCTCGTCGAGGAAAACTGCCTTGAGCAGGGCGCGGTCGCGCAGCGGCATGTCGAGCAGAATTTCGCGCACCTTAACTCTGGTCTGATTGGCCGAAGCGATGTCCAGCGCGCTGGCGCCGGTGGCGGGCAGCTCGGGAGCGCCTTCCTCATCCAGCGAATCACTCCGGGAGGATGAACGGTAATGTTCGAATAGAACGTGATTGCAGACGGTGTTGACGAACGCGCCGAGCCGATCGGGCTGGCGAAGTGTGCCTTCCGTGCGCAGCGCCTTGAAGACGCGGGCGAACGTCTCCTGGCGCACGTCTTCAATGGCTTGCGGCGACTTCAGGCGCGAGCGAAGCTTCAAATGGAGCAATTCGGTGAAGTACCCGACGAAGTGCTCCTGGGTGCGTTGGTCTCCGGCACAGAGACTCTCAATATAGGCTGCATCGAAGGTACAGAATTGCAAGATAGGCTCCGCGGACTTGAGAGAGCGCAAGTATAGCACTGACACATCGGCGGCAGAGCGGGGCGGGCGTTCTCCAGCAACAGCAAAGCTGCGCCGGTGGAGGCGCGGGCTGCGTTTGATTCTGGCGCTATCCAGCGCTTCCGGTGTCATCGTGTCCGCCGGAACAGCCGCGTCTGCAGCATGGGAAAGACGTCGCGGGAATCGACGGGCTGGATTGGAGCGGAGCGCGAGAACTGGTAGATCTGACCGCTGACGGCGCCGCGCAGCTGGATGTGAGTCCGGCCGAAATAGTAAAGGTTCACCACCGAGCCCTCGGCAACGGCTTTCGCCTGGGTTGTACTTGAAACTTGGCCACAGCACATGATGCGTCTCCTCGAAGATAGGCAGATACGAAAGCGATGCGAGCAGGTGCACCGCGGGAAAACGCTGGGCGAACCCGCCTGATTCAGCGAGTTCGCCCACGCCTCGGGGGAGGCTCGTTTCTGCCGGGCCGTGAGGCCTCAGTTGCTGGTTTGCAGGCAGAATCCGATGGAGCTTTGGTTATAGTTGTTGGTTTGACCGCTGTTTACGTTGGTCCGGTCCCAGACGCCAAGTGTGAGCGAGTAGCCACAAGGCGCCATACCGGTGGTGTCCAACGTGAATGCCTGGTTAGTGACGCCGGGATCTGCGATGGAGCCGCCGAGGAACAAGGATGATCCCGAAGAGGGCGCCGGTAAAACGCCGTTCGCGGGCCCTGGAGGCAGAATCGTGAAGCCAAAGGAACCAAAATCCGTCGCGGTTGCGGTGAACACTCCGGAGAAACTGTCGCCCGGAGCCAGCTTTCCGCACTCGCCAAAGGATGGTGTCAGAACCGCGACGGGCGTTTCATTATTTACCAGCACCGTGACGATGTCGCTGGACAGGTCGTGCGCCGGGTTGCCGTCAATGCTCAGATCGACGCGCAGATCATAGGCATTGCCGGAGTCGGCGGCCGTGCTGTACCAGACGCCAAGAATCTGGTCGTCAACAAACACATCCGGCGGATTTTCCTGGTACTGGTAGTAGCCCAGAGGATCGGCGTGGATGGTCAGTTCGGAGTGACTCCACATGCCGCCGGAGAATGTGTTGACGCCGAGGGTGAGTCCCAGCGGCTCGTTGACCACGGGCGTGAAGTTGGAAGTGCCATGGGGCGCCTTCATCACGCGGTACTTGAGGCCGGGGGTGGGGTTTGAAATGGCTCCGGCCAGCGTAATGCGTCCGCCGAAGGGGGCGTCGGCGAAGTGCGCGCCGGTGGTGATGGCATTGGCGCTCGTGATGCGTCCGTCGCCGCCGATCAGGGACACATCGATATCGCCGACAGCGCTGAGCACGGGAACCTGCTGCCCATTGCCGATGATCTCACCCGGCGGAATCAGGATGGTGCCAGTGCGGCTGTTGCCCCATGCGACTGGTGCGTATGGATTGGTGGTCGACGGTGGCGTGTTCCAGGACAGGACCGCGCGCACCGTCGCGTATTTCGGACCATCCCAGCAGGGTTGCGCGTGGGTGAGCAGATCGACGGGCAGGAAGACGTTGTATTCCAGCCCTGCCGGCGGAATCTGGCTGAAGTCGTGCACGCCGACCGAGGTGGTGCCGGCGTACTCGAAGCCCGCGCCCCAGTCAACCCAGAAAGCCACAAATTCCGTGCTGCCCGCGGTGCAGGGACCGCCAGAGAAGCCGCTGTTCTGCTTGATGCGCAAAACTCCGGCAAGCTGGCTGGTGTTCACGTCGAGCCCGATACAGTCCAGCTCTTCGTAGGTCGTGTTGCCCTGGGTGTTGAGCCACGCTTCCACGAGCGCGCTGAGATTGACGTCGGCAATGCCCGCGAAAGAGGGTACCGCCTT
Source organism: uncultured Acidobacteriota bacterium (assembly GCA_903832475.1). Classification (GTDB taxonomy): domain Bacteria; phylum Acidobacteriota; class Terriglobia; order Terriglobales; family Acidobacteriaceae; genus Acidicapsa. Next base: position 14,542 of record CAILBQ010000673.1, read on the forward strand.
GGCCGCGACGGCGTACGACAGCGAAGCTTTGGCGATGTTGGCGGTAGGCCCGACGGCTGCGGCGAGGGAAGTGGCCAGGTAGCGGTGCTGCGGGACGTTCTTGCCCTTGTACATCTCGTGCAGCTCTACCGGGCTGAGCATCTTTGGGGCGGCGACAGGGATGGGCTGGGCGATGTCGATCGCCTGGGCAAATTCTTTTGGCAGCTTCAGCTTGGCGTCGGCGAGCAGGTTCTCGAGCAGGATGAATTCAAAGCCCTCGATTTGAATTTGCGCGTCCTTGACGTCGCCCCAGACCGGGGTCCAGCCGGGAGAGAGCGCCGGGGGAGGGAAGTTCCACGACAGGATGGCTCGGACGAGAGGCAGGTTCTGGATGAAGCAGAACTCTTCGCTGGGGCTGATTCCGAGCGACACGGCGTATTCCAGAGGCTTTGGGCCGGTCACATCGAATACATTCACAGATCGGATGCCCTGGTCCTGCCAGGTGGCGCCGCTGTCGTATGACAGGTAGAAACGAACGTATTCGTCAGAACCGCTGGAGCAGAGGCCGCCGGAATAGCCGCTCGAGAGCTTGATGTTAATCACTGCGCGCAGCTGCTGTGATTGAGGGTTGTAGCCGACGCAGCCCAGGCTCTCATAAGCTGTGTCGCCGGAGATGTTGAGCACGGCCTGTGCTTCGCTGTTGGCTAAATTGCCGAAGAAGTTCGGGTTGGCGAGGAGCAGGGCGTGGAAATTGCTGCGCGCTAGTTCGGGTGAGAGCTTGGCGAGGGAGATCGGGTCGTGCGCAACTTCGACGGATGCGGCGACGGGGTGATTCTTGGGGGAGGGCATACCGGTTCCTTTCAGGTAGGGGTTGCGCCGGCACTCCGGTCAGGAGGAAGGCAAGCGGACTCAGCCGCGCCGCACTGCGAGGTGCGAAGGGCCAGATCTGCTTTGCTTTCAACGTGAACCCGGAGCCGGGGTACGCCTGGATAGTGGGATTCGAGGCTCGATCGTTTCAACCCGGCGAGCTGCGTGCCCGCGAGAGGGACACTGCGATGCGGAAGCGGCGGAGAGTCGCGCAGTTTTCATTGGACTTTCCGCTGTAGTTGTGGGGAAATGAAGCAGCTTCGCATTTCTTCCCCCGCCGGCGAAGCGTCCCCCGTTCGAACCGAACTTCGACTTTGGCAGACGACTGCGTCCGCCCTCCCAGGTTCTCGAATTTGCTTATCGACGGAGAAGAAGATGAGTTTCGCGACAAGAATCACCCGGGGCAAGCTCGCAAGCGCGCGCTTGGCATTGCTTTTTATCCTGTTCATGCTGGTTTTGAGAGCCGGGGCGCTGACAGTGCCAGACCGAATCACTGCGCCGGTGGATGAGGCCCGTCGAGTGGTCTTGACGGGGAATATACACCCGGAGGCGCGGCCGGAATTTGATCGCGGCCCTGCGCCCGACGGACTTCCCATGGACCGTATGCTTATGCTGCTCCAACGGAGCCCGGAGCAGAATGCGGCCCTCGAAATGCTCTTGGCGCAGCAACTCGACCCGTCGTCGGCGAACTACCATGCATGGCTGTCGCCGGAGCAGTTTGGCGAGCAGTTCGGCGTATCGCAGTCCGATCTGGATCGCGCGGTTCAATGGTTGAGCAGCCACGGTTTCGCCATCGGCGAAATTTCCGCCAGCCGCACGGTGATTGAGTTCAGCGGCAATGCCAGCCAGGTGCGAGAGGCATTCCACACCGATATTCACAAATATGTTGTGAACGGGCAGGAGCATTGGGCGAACGCGACCAATCCAGAAATTCCGCTAGCGCTGGCGCCGGTGGTCGCGGGAGTCGTTTCGTTGAACGATTTCGGTCCGCATGCGCTGCATAGGACATTCGGGCCGGTGCGCAAGGCGGCCAATTCTTCAAAGGTCAAGCCGCTGTTCGATCTTCCGTACAACGGCACAACCTACTACGGGCTATCGCCCTACGATTTCGCCACCATGTACAACATCACCCCGCTTTGGAATGCGGGCATTACGGGCACTGGCCAGACCATCGCTATTCCGGGACAGAGCGACATCAAGGCGGCCGATGTGGCCGCTTTCCGAAAGGCATTTGGCCTGCCGGTGAACGCGCCGCAGATCATTGTCAACGGCTCCGACCCCGGTACAATTGCCGGTGACGAGGAAGAGTCCGACCTCGATGTGGAGTGGTCAGGCGCGGTGGCCAAGAGCGCCACCATCAAGTTAGTCACCTCGGCCAGCACCAGCACCACGTCGGGCGTAGCGCTGTCGGCCGAATACATCGTGGACAAGAAGATAGCTTCGATTCTCAGCATGAGTTACGGCGAGTGCGAAGAGGGTCTTGGCACGGCAGGAAACCAGTTCTGGAATTCGCTTTGGCAGCAGGCGGCCAGCGAAGGCATCACGGTTTTTGTTGCGGCCGGCGACAGCGGCTCGGCCGGATGCGATCAACACGGACAGCCTGCGCCCAGTGCGGCGCAATATGGCCTGGCAATCAATGGCCTCGCCTCAACTCCCAATAACGTCGCGGTCGGGGGAACCGACCTGGCGGACTACAACCCGGTGGGCGCGACCAACACGTTCTCAACCTACTGGGCAACGAGCAACAACAGCACCACCGGAGCTTCGCTGAAGAAGTATGTGCCGGAAGTGGTGTGGAACGATTCATGCACCATCTTGAATGAAGCAGCCTGCAATAACTCAGCCAACTCTAATTTTGTGGTGATCGCAGGAGGGAGCGGCGGCAAGAGCAGTTGCACCGTCGTCAATGCGACCACGGGGGCCTGTTCGGGTGGATACGCCAAGCCGTCATGGCAGACCGGGACGGGCGTGCCGGCGGACGGCAAGCGCGATATCCCCGATGTCTCGCTGTTTGCCGGGGATGGCGAGCGAGGCAGCTTCTTCCTGATTTGCGATTCGACGGCATCCCCGGATGGAACCTGCAATTATGCCAACTCCAATGATGCGATTTCGCTAGCGGTCGGCGGAACTTCGGGCTCTTCACCGGCTATGGCGGGCATCCAGGCGCTGATCAACCAGAAGGAGAATGCTGCGCAGGGAAACATCAATGCCAAGCTCTATTCGCTGGCTGCCAAGGAAACCCTGTCTGGCTGCAACTCGACGAACGGCTCGGGCGCGGCCTGCGTGTTCAACGACGTCACGGCTGGAACCAATGCCATGCCCTGTTATTCAGGTACGACGAATTGCAAAGCAGCCACGGCGGGCGACACGTATGCCATCCTGCCGGGATACAATGCGGGCACCGGATTTGACCTGGCCTCGGGCCTGGGCAGTATCAACGCGAACAACCTGGTGACGCAATGGGCGGGAACGGTCGCGGCTCCGAAGGTCACGCTTAGCGCCACTACTGTCGCGTTTGGCAATCAAGGGAAGGGAACCACCAGCGCCGCGAAAACCGTGACGCTGACCAACTCCGGGACCGCGGCTTTAACGGGCGTAGTTATCTCGCTCGGAGGCACAAACCCCACCGACTTTGCCGAATCGAACAACTGCGGCGCCAGCGTTGCCGTGAATGCCAGTTGCACCATCAACCTGGAGTTCAAACCGGCGTCCACCGGAGCCTACGCGGCTACTGTTTCGATCAAGGACAACGCCAGCGGTTCGCCGCAGTCGATTGCCTTGACGGGCACGGGCGTGACGCCGGGACCGGCAGTAACGCTGAGTTCCACTTCAGTAGCTTTCGGAAATCAGCCGAAGGGAACTACCAGCGCGGCCAAAACTGTGACGCTCAAGAACAGCGGCACGGCTACTCTGTCATCCGTAGCCATCACACTTGCCGGCGCCAATCCTGCGGATTTCACTGAAACCAACAACTGCGGAACAAGCTTAACCGCCGGGGCAAGCTGCACGATCACGATGACGTTCAAGCCGGCAGCGAACGCCGCTTACACAGCCACTGTTTCGATCAAGGACAATGCTTCCGGTTCGCCGCAATCGATCGCTCTCACAGGTACGGGAATCACGGCTGCTCCCGCGGTGACGCTCAGCGCGACCTCGGTAGCCTTCGGCAGCGTAGCCAAAGGAACCACCGGCGCGGCTAAAACAGTGACGCTGAAAAATTCGGGCACGGCCGCGCTGACATCGCTGGCGATCACGCTTGCTGGCTCGTCTCCTGCGGACTTTTCGCAAAGCAACAACTGCGGAACGAGTGTAGCTGCGGGGGCGAGCTGCACCATCACGATGGAGTTCAAGCCTGCCGCCGTAGCCAATTACACAGCGACGGTCTCGATCAAGGACAATGCGGCCGGTTCCCCGCAGTCGATCGCGCTCACCGGAACGGGAGCGACGCCGGCCCCGACGGCTACGCTCAGCGCGACCAGCGTTGCTTTTGGCAACCAGGTGCTGGGCACAAGCAGCGCCGCCAAGACGGTCACGCTCACCAACAAGGGCAATGTGCCGCTGACAGGTGTGTCCATCACGCTTGGCGGCAGCAATCCGACGGATTTTGCAGAGAGCAACAATTGCACGTCGAGCCTGGCCGTGAATGCAAGCTGCACCATCACGCTGGTCTTCAAACCCGCCGCGGTCGCTGCGTATACGGCGACCGTCTCGATCAAGGACAATGCCACGGGTTCGCCGCAAACCATCGCGCTGACTGGCAACGGTATCAAGTCCACCCTGACCGGCACCATCATCGACTACGCGGGCGACGGCATCTCCGGCTATAGCGGCGATAATGGCCCGGCGATTAAGGCGCATATCTACTATGGCCAGGGGACAGCGGCCGACGCGAACGGCAACCTTTATATCGCGGATGAAGGCAACAACGTCATCCGCAAAGTCAACGTATCGACGGGCGTCATCACCACGTATGCCGGCAATGGGTACGGGGCGGGCAAGATACCCGGAGGATACAGCGGCGACGGAGGACCAGCGACCAAGGCAGAGCTCGGCGGCCCGTTCGGCGTGGCACTCGACAAGGCCGGCAATTTGTACATTGCCGACACGTATAACAGCGCCATCCGCAAAGTCTCAGCGACGACCGGTATCATCACCACGGTCGCAGGCAACGGCAACTACGGATACAGCGGGGATGGCGGTCCTGCCACGCAGGCCGAGATTTCCTGGCCCAAAGCGGTTGCCGTGGATACTGCGGGAAACCTCTACATCTCCGATACCAGCAACCAGGTCATCCGCAAAGTGACTGCAGCGACAGGCAAGATCAGCACCATTGCGGGCGGTGGAGGCGGCTGCGCAGCCGAGACCGATATCTACGGCGATGGGTGTCAGGCCATCGACGCGAACTTCGAAGTGCCGGGGTACGGGACAGGTACCGGAGGCATTGCGGTCGATGCAAAAGGGAATGTCTTCATTGCCGACCCGGACGTCGAGACGGTGCGAGAAATCCAGGCATCGAATGGCATCATCAAGGTAGTTGCCGGCAACGGCTACATCAACTCCTCAGGTGCCGGAGGCTACAGCGGTGACGGCGGCCCGGCTACCAGCGCTGAACTGAACCTCCCTCGGGATGTGAAGGTCGATGGCGCCGGCAATATCTTCATCGCCGATGCGGATAACAATGTGATACGCGAAGTAAGCGCATCTACGGGCAAGATCAGTACCATTGCCGGAATCTATTACGCCAGCGGCGGCGGCAAGATGCTCGACCCGGCGACCTCGGCCACGGCGGTGAAATTTGCCACGCCTGCCTACATCAGCATCGATCCGTCAGGAAATCTGTTTATCTCAGACGTGAACAACTTTATGGTCGACAAGGTGTACGGAGCAGCCGCGGCAACACCGGTCAACTAAGGCCGAGTGTGAGTGTGAGTGTGGGTGAAGCAGTGTGAGTATGAAAGGTAGTGTGAATGCGCAAGGCGAATTACCGCTCTACTTTTGTCACCTGATTGACGCCGCGCTGAACTTGCTTTTCACACCCACACTTCAAACTCACACTGTTTCCATCGCTTGGCTGTATTCCCCTGCACGAGCGAGACGATTCATGTGGGCACGATGCTCGAGAGCCTTCTGTGCAGCTGGCACGTTTGCGTCCTGGCCTTTCCAGATGTCCATGGCCGGCTGCTGAATGGCGCGGGCATAGGAGAATGTGACCGCCCAGGGAAGCTTCGACTTAAACCGGCTATTCATGGCATTCAGCCGCGCCGATGCCAGTTCGCTGCTCTGACCACCTGAGAGGAAGACGACGCCGGGGACCGCGGCAGGCACCGTTCGCAGCAGGCAGTGAATGGTTGCGTCGGCGACTTCGTCGATGCCGGGTTGCTCTGGGGCGTCAAGCGCGGCGAGGACCATGTTGGGCTTGAGCAGCATGCCTTCGAAGAGCACCCGCTGTTTGTACAGCTCAGCGAACACGGCGTGCAGAGTCCGCTCGGTAGCGTCGAAGCAGCTTTCGAGCGTGTGACTGCCATCCATCAGCACTTCCGGTTCGACGACGGGAACAAGCCCGCCTTCCTGGCAGAGCGCCGCATACCGCGCCAGCACTTGCGCATTCAAGTCGATGCAGGTCTGGGTCGGAAGGCCGTTACCGATGGCGATGACCGCTCGCCACTTCGCAAAGCGTGCGCCCATTTTGACATACTCGGCGATGCGATCGCGCAGGCCGTCCAGACCTTCCGTAACTTTCTCACCGGGGAAGAAGGGGATATCCTTCGCGCCAGCATCCAGCTTGATGCCGGGGATGATGCCGGCGTTCTCCACCGCGGAAGGAAAGCTGGTTCCGTCAGGCCCCTTTTGCCGGATGGTTTCATCGAAGAGAATTGCTCCGCTGATCGACTCGCCCAGTTTCGGCGTGGTGATGATCATGTTGCGGTAGGCTTCGCGCATAGCCAGGGTCTGCGGTATGCCGGCTTCCGCAAAGCGCTTGTTTGCTGTGCCTGTGCTCTCGTCCATGGCCAGCAGGCCTTTGTGGTTGGCAACCAGTTGGGACGCTGTCTGCTTCAACTTTGATGTGTCCATGATCCCTCTCCATCGATTGGATGCGCACACGTGCGGTCTGGGCGCAGTTAGCCACACCGCTACCGTAACTGAAGACTGTCACAGGCCGGTGAACCGGTTCAAATCTTTTGTCTCATGGCTTCAAAAACCAGGTATCCGACTAGCGAAGAAAGCAAGGCAATCAGGAAGTTGCCAGGGGTGAAAATGTCGTGCAGGGCGTACAGCAACGTCTTGCCCGGGCGCGCCGATGCGGTGTATTCGCCCATAAGGAGATTGGAATAAAAGAGGAAGATGATCGAAGCAATCTCGATCACCGCTCGCCACACCGAAGTACGCCGCCGTTTCTCGTTCGTTCGCAGCGCCATGGCAGCATCATACTTCGTTCCGCGGCGAAAAGAGCCCGTCAATTAGAGCGAACAGTTCGACTTCAGGGATGAGGAACCTGGGCGCTCAGGCCGGAAGTTCGGCGACTGTCGGATAGTGATGCTGGTCGCGGCCAACGTCTCCGTCATACTTCAAGCTGCTTTTGAAAAGTTCGTAGCGCCCATCGGAAAATTGTTTGCCATGCTCGCGCAGAGCTATCATCTCCTTTGTTCCGAGCGGCTTGAAGTCATGCAGAATGCTCAGATTCTGGTCGAGGACACCCATGGAATCCATGCCTG